>NZ_DASQPW010000301.1:0-20082 GCF_035643755.1 Stackebrandtia sp.
GGCGTCCAGCTCCACCACGCGCTGGCGCAGCAGCCTGCCCACCTCGGCGGCCGTGGCGGGGTCGGCGTCGTCGTCGGAGGCCGGGATCCGCTCGGTGAGGCGCCGCAGCTCGTCGAAGCGGGCCCACGCCACCGGCACGGCGGCCTCGACCCGCCCGGCGACCTCGGCGGTACGGCCGCTCAGCCCGTCCGAGCGCAGGAAACGCAGCCCCGCGTGTGAGTCCAGTGTGTACATCTTGGCCGCGATGCGTTGGTACACCTCGCAGGCGCGGTTGGCCAGCGCGGTCAGCTCGGCGTCCAGGGTAGACACCGCGCTCACCTTCCGTACTTGGGCTTGGGCGGCTTGGCCTTGCCGAGCGTCTTGGCGAGGGTGTCGCCGTAGATCTTCTCCCAGGTGCCGTCCTTGCGGATCCGGTCCAGGGTGTGGTTGACGTACTTGATCAGGTCGACGTCGTCCTTATTGGCGCCCACCCCGTACGGCTCGGCCGACAGCGCCTTGTCGATGACGTGGGTGTTGGGGTCCTGCGCGGCCATGCCCGCCAGGATCACGTCGTCGGTGGTCATGGCGTCCACGTCGCCCTGCTGGATCAGGATCATGCAGTCGGTCCAGTCGTGCACCGACACCGGCTTGGCGCCCCAGTCCTTGATCCGGTTGATGGACGTCGAGCCCTTCGCCGCGCACACCTTGTGGCCCTTGAGATCGCTTTCGGGATCCTTCACATCGGACGAATTGGGCACCAGCACCTTCTGCGCCGCCGCGTAGTACTCCCCGGAGAAGCCGATGTTCTTCCAGCGGTCGCAGTTGATGGTCATGGTGCGCACCACCAGGTCCACGTCGTGGTTCTCCAGCGCCGGTTCCCGGTCGGCCGAGGTCATCGCCACGAACTGGATCTTCGAGGCGTCGCCCAGCAGGTCCTTGGCGATCTCCCTGGCGACGCGGACGTCGAAGCCGTCCATCTTCCCGGTGGCCGGGTCGCGGTAGCCCATCAGGTACGTGGTCTGGTCGACGCCGACCCGCAGCCGGCCCCGCTTGATGATGGCCTTGATCTCCTTGGCGCTCTTGCTGGCGCTGGGCTTGTAGCTCCGCAACGGGTCGCAGGAGTCGTCGCTGGAGGAGTCCTTGGGCAGCTGCGGGTGCTCGTTGACCCCCTGCGGGAGGTTCTTGACGTCGGGCAGCGCGGTCTTGCTGTCCGGTGCCGCGCCGGAGCAGGCGGACAGTCCGAGGCTCGCCGCCGCCAGGAAGGCCAGCGCGAACATCCGGGTGCGCGAACGGGTCCCCATCATCGATACTCCGAAATGCGTCGTTGGATTCCCGCGGCGGCGGCGATCATCGAGACCACGGCCAGCACCGCGAAGCCGAGGCCCGACAGCGACAGCGCCGAACCCGCCTTGGCGGTCTGGGTGGTGAAGCTCTGCGCCGCGCGGTCGTTGGCGCGCGTCAGGGCCTTGTCCAGCTTTTCGAAGGCCGCGTGGGCCTCGCCGGCCGTCACCGAGGACACCGCCGACTGGTAATCGCCGTTCGAATCCTTCTTGTGGAGCTCGGCGTGGGCCTTCTTCCACTGCTTGGCGGCCGCCGTGGCGGCCTTGACGTCGCGATCCAGCGCGGGGTCGTCGATCACCTTGGCGGCGGTGGTCAGCGAGCCGTCGGCGTCGGTCAGTCCGTCGACCAGGCCGGAGAATTCCTTCTCGTAGTCGGTGTCGCCGCCCTGCGCGATCAGGGTCAGCGCCTCGTCGCTGCGGGCCCGCTGGGCGCTGATGTCGGCCTGGGACAACGAGACCAGCGGGTCGGCACCGTTGCTGTAGCCCTCGTTCATGTGGCTGGACGCCACGCCCCACGACACCCCGAGCCAGATGGTGCACACCAGCATCAGGGTCGAGGCGACCACCAGGCCCGGATTGAGCACCCGGTTGGTGCTGCGCGAGATCCGCACCTGCACGTAGCCCAGGGCGCCCAGGGTGAGCAGCATGGCCAGCGCGGCCAGCCACGGGAAGCTGGTGGCGCTGTCGTTGGCGCCGCCGAGGTCCTTCATGGACGACGACTGGAGCTTCTTCAGCTTGGGCAGCATGCGTTCCTGGGCCAGTGCCGAGGCGTCACGCAGGTACGCCAGACCCAGCGGCTTGCCCTGGCGGTAGTAGGTGCGCGCGGTCTCCACGAGTCCGGTGTAGATCGGCATTGACGCCGAAAGATCGTCCACTATGGCCTTCTGGCCGTCGCTGGCCGCCTCCTCCGACAGCGTGGTGACGGCCGAGGCGGCGCGGGCGATGTTCTTGTCGTAGTCGCTGCTGCGGCCCTCGGTGTTGGAGGTGAGGCCGGGCAGGAAGGTCGAGGTCACCGTGGCGTCGGCGTCCGACAGCGACCGGTACATGTCGAAGGCGGCGATGGCCATCCGGCCGCGCTGCGCGCTTGCCGAGTCGATCGTGGTGGTCCGGCCGGTGGAGTCCGCGACCCCCGCGGCCCCCGCGATGGCGATCAGGACCAGGACCCCCACCAGGGCGAGCATCAGTCGTCCAGGGGTGTCTTTGCGCAGCAACGCCGCCCGCGAGAAACGGGGCCGCCTCCCCCCGGAGGGTTCGGGAATGGACGGTCCCGCGTCGTGGGAGTGGCTGGTTGGTGCGCCGGTGGTGGGCACGGCTGTCACTAGCCCTCCTTGTCTCAAGAATCACTGTCATCGTAACCGCAGACGCCAAATTGGAAGCGGGCCCGATCTCCAATGGCGACAATGAAACGACAAACCCCATATATAGGACAAATGGTCCGGTGGCTAGCATTGCGGCCATGTCCCCGGACGCCCCGGCACCCCACGACGCGCACTGGCTGCGCGAGGCCATCGCGCTGGCGCACCGCTGCCCGCCGTCGCACACCGCCTTCAGCGTCGGCGCCGTCATCGTCAGCCGCGGGCGGATCGTGGCGTCGGGCTACTCGCGTCAGCACGGCCCGCACGACCACGCCGAACAGGTGGCGCTTCGACAATTCCACGACGACCCGACCGAGTCCACAATCTACAGTTCCCTCGAGCCGTGCGGCCAGCGCGCCTCGGCGCCGGTCACCTGTGCCGAGCTCATCATCGCCGCCGGGATCCGGCGGGTGGTGTACGCGTGGTCCGAGCCCGACACCTTCGTGGAGCCCCGCGGCGCCCGCCTGCTGCGGGAGGCCGGCGTCGACCTCGTCCGGCTGCCGGAACTGGCCGCCGAGGCCGCGGCGCCCAACGCCCATCTACGCTCGACACCATGAACCGCATGAGCGTGCTCGACGCCGAGGAGTTCCGCCGCCTGCTGGACGGCGCCCGCCCCGTGGTGCTCGACGTGCGCTGGAGCCTCGCCGACGGCGCCGACGCGGACGGATACGCCGCCGCGCACGTTCCCGGCGCCGTCTTCGTCGACCTGGACGCCCAGCTGTGCGGGCCGGCGGGCGCCGGCGGCCGTCACCCGCTGCCCGACCCCGCCGCGCTCCAGGAAGTGCTGCGGGGCGCGGGAATCGACGATGGGGCGACCGTGGCGATCTACGACGGCGGGGACATGCTCGCCGCCGCGCGCGCCTGGTGGACGCTGCACTGGGTCGGACTGACCGACGTCCGCGTGCTCAACGGCGGATTCGGAGCGTGGCGGGCGATCGGGGCGCCGGTGACCGACGCGGCCACCGCCCCCGCGCCCGGCGGCATCACGGTGCGGCCCGACGCGTCGTGGGTGCTGGACGCCGACGGGGCGGCCCGGCTGGCCGGCGCGGGGCGGCTGGCGGACGTGCGCGCCCCCGAACGCTTCCGGGGCGACAGCGAACCGATCGACCCGGTCGCCGGGCACATTCCCGGCGCCGTCAACCTCCCGGCGGGCGCGTACATGGCGCCGGACGGAGGCTTCGTCACCGGCGACGACCTGGCCGGGGTCTTCGCCGCGACCCCGCCCGACATCGGTGTCTACTGTGGCTCCGGGGTGACGGCGGCGCGCACCGCCCTGGCCATGACCGCCGCGGGCCTGCCCACCCCGCGGGTGTACATCGGGTCCTGGAGCGGATGGATCGCCGAGGGCCGTCGCCCGGTGGCGACCGGTGACGCGTAACCCGGGTCGGCACAAGGGTTTCACCGTCCGGGGCGGGCACGGTATTTTTGGCGCGGCTGACCTCCGGAAGTTAGGGAAGAACCAATGCGTCAAGTCAAGCTGGGCCTCGTGCTCGCGGCGGGCATCGCCGTGGCCACGCTGGCCTCGGCCTGCGGCTCCATCGACAAATCCAGCGGCGCCGAGCCCGCCAGCGGCTCGCCCAGCAGCTCCGGCAAGAGCAGCAGCGCACCCGCCCACGACAACGGACCCAAGTCGTCGCCGAGCACCGACGCCAAGGGCGCCGGCGGCATCTGCAAATACCTCGATTTCGCCTCGCTGCGCGAGGCGACCGGCCAGCCCTTCAGCGTCGCCGACTCCGGCGGCCAGGACGAGGTCACCGACTGCGTCATCATGACCACTGAGGGCTCGTTCCCCGACGTTACCCTGACCAAGGCCAAGACCGCCTCCGACACCAAGACCTACAAGGAGAAGATCCCCCCGGAGAAGAACGACAAGGTCGACGACCTCGGCAAGACCGCCTACAGCGCCGTGCTCAAGCCCGTCAAGGGCGGCGGCCCGGTCGTCGAGATCGGCTGGCTGACCAAGGGCCACCTGTACAGCCTGCGCTACACCACCATCGAGGGCACCGACAAGGACAAGGCGAAGGGCGCCGTCAAGGGCCTGATCGCCGTCGCCCGCTCCGTCGACAAGCTCGCCGGCGACGGTAAGGACTGATTGACCTCAGGCCGCGGGTACCACGAACACGCGGCTGGCGTTTTGGATCGACAGCGTGGTGGCGGAGCCGTTGTGGGTCAGCTCCACGCTGTCGTCGCCGCGGGCCACGTCGATGACGGCGCCCGGGTTGACACCCGCGACGTGCAGCTCGTGCAGCACCTCGGGGTCGTTTTGGACGCTCTCGCACAGCCGGGTCACCTTGAAGCGGCCGGCGTCGATCTCGGTGGCGGCCAGGTGGCGCTCCTCGGGAGCGAACGTCGAGACGGTCTGACCGCCCAGCGCGTCCAGGCCGGGAATCGGGTTGCCGTAGGGGGAGTGGGTCGGCTTGTCCAGCAGGGCGTACACCTTGTGCTCGACGGTGTCGCTCATGACGTGCTCCCAGCGACACGCCTCGTCGTGGGCGTCCTCGTACGACATGCCGATCACGTCGACCAGGAGCAGCTCGGCCAGGCGGTGCTTGCGCATCACGGCGACGGCGCGCTCGCGCCCCAGGTCGGTGAGGTCCAAGTGGCGATCGCCGAGCACGTGGAGCAGACCGTCGCGCTGCATGCGCGCGACCGTCTGGCTGACCGTCGGGCCGCTTTGCTGGAGGCGCTCGGCGATACGGGCACGCAAGGGCGCGACGCCTTCCTCCTCCAACTCGAGAATCGTCCGCAGATACATCTCGGTGGTGTCAACAAGATCGGTGGTCATCCCGAGTCCTTCGCCGCGTTCTAGAAAGAGTCCTCGCAGCGAAGATCGTACCCGTGCGCACCGACAGCCGATCGAGTCGTGGCCCACCGACCCGATCGACCGTCGCCGGCGTCACGCGATGAACTCCGACAGCGCCCGCACCACCTCGGGTTGCCGCAGCTTGGTGAGGGTCTGCTTCTCGATCTGGCGCACCCGTTCCCGCGACAGCCCGAACTCGGCGCCGACCTCCTCGAGGGTGCGCTGGCGGCCGTCGTCGATGCCGAAGCGGGCCCGCAGCACGCCCTGTTCCCGCTCGGTCAGGCCGTGCAGCAACCGCTCCACCTCGCGGCGCAGCTGTTCCCCCGAGGGATCGGCGGCGTCGTCGGTGGTGGGCTGGGCGATCACGTCGCACAGCGAGGTGCCGCCGTCTTCGCCGACGGGCTGGTCGAGGCTGATCGGGTCCTTGGCGTAGGAGATCAGCTCCAGCACCCGGTACGGCTCGACCCCCAGCCGCTCGGCGATCTCGGTGTGCAGCGGCTCGCGGCCCAGCGAGTTGGTCAGGTCGCGCCGCACCCGGGCCATCTTGTTGATGACCTCCACGGTGTGGGCGGGCACCCGGATGGTGCGGGCCTGGTCGGCCATGGCGCGGGTGATGGCTTGGCGGATCCACCAGGTGGCGTAGGTGGAGAACTTGAAGCCCTTGGTGTAGTCGAACTTCTCGACGGCGCGGATCAGGCCGACGTTGCCCTCCTGGATCAGGTCCAGCAGCGGCACGCCCCGCCCCGTGTACTTCTTGGCGATGCTGACCACCAGGCGCAGGTTGGACTTCAGCAGCTTGTCCTTGGCGCGTCGACCGGCCTTGGCCAGGTGCCGCAGGTCGGCGCGCAGCCGATCGTCGGTGACCGGCCACGCGGGGTCGCCCAGCCGCCGGGTCGCGAACAGTCCCGCCTCGATGGCCTTGGCGAGGTCGACCTCCTCCGCGGCGTCAATCAGGCGATGCTTACCAATGCCGTTCAGGTAGGTCCGGACCGTGTCGACGGTTCCGGTACCGTCTTGCCCCGTCGCCGCGGTTTCCGGCGTGTCGATCAACGTGGTTGGCACGATGTTTAACCCTCCAGGGAAAGTATGGCCGTCGCGTCCCGTATGCGACGCCTGACACAAGCATTGCCGAACGGGTGTTAAGTCCCGGTGAAGTGATACACCTGTGGCGCAAAGTTGGGAATTAACGGGGGCGGTATGTCCGGCTTATGGGGTTATGTCAGGACTTCTACGCCAAGTAGAATGGCCGTTAACCGAACATCTTACCGTGAAGAGAAGGAGTCCGAGGTGGCCCGGCTGGGAGAACTCGAGCACGCCATTATGGACGTTCTATGGTCGGCGCCCAGGCCCCAGACCGCGCGCGAGGTCCGCGACGCGCTGACCGAACGCGACCTGGCGGCCACCACGATCCTCACCGTACTGTCGCGTTTGGAGGGTAAGGGCCTGGTGGAGCGCGACCGCTCCAACCGCGCCCACCGCTACCGTCCCACCGCCGAGCGCGACGTCCACGTCGCCGGCCTGATGCGCCAGGCCCTGGACTCCGCGCCCGACGCCACGGCCGCGCTGGCCCGCTTCGCCGACGCCGTCACCCCCTCGGAGGCCGCCGCCCTGACCGAGGCCCTCGAGGAAGCCATGAAGCGCCGCGCGGAAGGCGAATAGATGGCATGCGGACCTTCATCGTTCCCCTCCTGCTGACCCTGTTGGCGGGCGCGCTCCTCGGCCCCATTCCGTCCATCCTGGAGCGAGCGGAGTGGCCGCGCCGCGAGCCGCGCGCCGCCCTGGTGCTGTGGCAGGCCGTCGGCCTCACCGGCGGCGTCAGCCTGCTGGGGGCCGCCATCACCATGGCCCTGGCCCCGCTGGCCGATTCTCCGTGGCGGGCGCTGATCGCCTACCTCGACAACCTCGCCACCGGCGACCTCACCGGCGGCCTCCAGCCCACCCACCTGGTGCTGTTGATCCTGGCCGCGTCGATCACCGTGTGGCTGGCCGGCGCCATGCCGGTCACCATCTGGCGCACCTGGCAGGCCCGCCGCCGCCACCGCGACCTGGTCGGCCTGGTGTCGCGCCCCTGGCCCGCCGCCCGCCCCGGCCACGGCCACGTTCTCGAACACCCGGTCGCCGCCGTCTACTGCCTGCCCGGCCGGGTGGGTCGCGGGGCGCCCCGCGTCATCTTCACGACCGGTGCGCTGTCGAGCCTGGACGACGACGAGCTGGCCGCGGTGCTGGCCCACGAGCACGCCCACCTCGCCGAGCGCCACGACCTGGTGGTGCTGCCGTTCCTGGCCTGGGTGAGCGCCCTGCCCTGGTTCCCCGGGGTGCGGCGGGCCCGCTCCAGCGTGGCCACCCTGCTGGAGATGGTCGCCGACGACCGGGCCGTGCTGCGCACCACGCCCGCCACCCTCGCCTCGGCCCTGGCCCGCATCGGATCGGCCACCCCCAGCGCCGCCCCCGCCGGCGCCCTGGCCGTGGACGGCCGCGGCGTCCTGGAACGCGTCCGACGCCTGCTGGAACCCCCGCGCCGCTCCCGTTCCTGGCGGCTGAGCGCCTACGCCCTGGCCGCGGCCCTGGTCGCCGCGCCGGTGGCCACCGTGCTGTCGATCTTCTAGACGTCACGGATCTTCGGCGTCGGCGCCGACCAGTTGCGGTACACCGAGATCATCCGCAGCCCGAACACCAGCACCGCGCCCACCACCGAGGGCCACAGCGGCTCGATGCCGAAGCGGGACGCCGCCACGACCACGACCGCGCCCACCATCGAGGCCACCGCGTAGATCTCGCGCTGCAGCACCACCGGGATCTCGTTGGTGATGACGTCGCGCAGCACCCCTCCGCCCACGCCGGTGATCATGCCGACCACGCACGAACCCAGCCACGGCACTCCCGCGTCCACCGCCGCGGTGGTTCCCACCACCGAAAACAGGGCCAGACCCGCCGCGTCCAGGGTCAGCATGGTGCGGCGCAGCCGGAACACGGCACCGTGCACCCAGAAGATGATCGCCGCGGTCACCGCCGCCGCGGTCGGATACCGCCAGTCCGCCAGCGCCAGCGGGGGGATGTGCCCGATCACCACGTCGCGCGTGACGCCGCCGCCCAGGGCCGTCAGCACCCCCACCACGACGACGCCGAACAGGTCCAGCCGCTTGGCCACCGCGGCGGCCGCGCCCGACGCGGCGAAGACCACGGTCCCGGCGAGATACAGAGCAAGCAGAACGCCCTCCCGTCGGCCGTTACCTGTCTTCGCCCTTCATGGTTTCGAAGATCTCCTTGCACATGGGGCACAACGGAAAGCGTTCCGGGTCCCGTGAAGGCACCCACAGCTTGCCACACAGAGCGCGAATCGCGGTCCCCGACACCATCGCCTCCATGAGTTTGTCCTTGGGGACGTAGTGCGCGAAGCGATCCTCGTCGCCCTCGTCGTACCGGTAGTCAGGGCTGGTGCGCTCCTGCAGGATCGTGCCGCCGTCACCTTGAAATGTCTCAGTCATCTTCATAGCCTTGAATCGGTTACCGGTTTGCCAAACCACCAGTTTGTCACGAAGTGCCGCTTCCTACGAATCGACATCGATCACAGAGGACTTCTTGGATGCCACGGCCTTCGTGCTGGTGTCGGGCTTGGCGCGACGCCACGGGCGCCAGCGCGAGATGCGGTGCTCCTCCTTGGGCAGCCGGTCGTTGGCGACCATCACGGCCGTCCACGGCAGCACCACCATGCCCACCGCGCACAGCGACAGCCACAACCACAGGATCGGCACCTTCACCATCACCAGGACGGTGGCGATGATGAGCAGCAGCGCGCGGATGCCCATCATGACGCCGTAGCGAATCTGGCGGGTGCGCAGTTGTTCGTCCCTGCCGCGCTCGGCGTCGGTGATGAGGGCTGGCTTGCTGCGACCGTGGGCCATGCTCCCAGCCTTCCACGCCCGGGCCCTTTTTGCCGACCCAGGGTCAATCGGTGAATCCCGCGCGGGCACCATGGCTGTCATGCGAGCGGTAGTGCAAACGGTCAGCGAGGCCTCGGTCACGGTGGGCGGCGACATCGTCGGCAAGATCGCCGACGGGCTGCTGGTGCTGGTGGGCGTCACCCACGACGACACCGCCGACGACGCGGCGGCCATGGCCAGGAAGATCTGGGAACTGCGCATTTTGGACGGTGACCGGTCCGCGTCGGACCTCGACGCGCCCGTGTTGGTGGTGAGTCAGTTCACCCTGTACGCCGACACCCGCAAGGGCCGCCGTCCCAGCTGGCTGGCCGCCGCTCCCGGCGACGTGGCCGAGCCACTGGTCAATGCCGTGGTCGACGCGCTGCGCGGGCTCGGCGCCACCGTCGAGACCGGACGGTTCGGGGCACAGATGTTGGTCAGCAGCATCAACGTTGGCCCGCGGACCATCCTGTTGGAGCGGTAGTCTCGCTATTCGGCAAAGCTGCCCTCGCATCGTTTCGGCGACGTCGGGGGCATCAATCGTGTTCGTCCAGACGTATAGGGGTGCGGCCTGCCATGCCGGTGATCGATCGGGAATCGTTGCCTCCGTTGCGGGCCTGGCAGCGCAAGGCCATGGTCGCCTATCACCGTTCCGACTCCTCGGACTTCCTGGCGGTGGCCACCCCGGGGGCGGGAAAGACCACCTTCGCGCTGCGCATCGCCGCCGACCTGGTGGACGCGGGCGTGGTGTCGCAGGTGACCGTGGTGGCGCCCACCGAGCACCTCAAGACACAGTGGTCGAAGGCGGCGTCGAAGTTCGGCATCGACCTCGACCCGACGTTCCGCAACGCCGACGTGTTCCTGTCGGGCGACTTCCACGGCGCGGTGGTGACCTACGCGCAGGTCGGCGCCGACCCGTCCGTCCACAGGAGAAGGACGCTGGCGCGGCCCACCCTGGTGATCCTCGACGAGATCCACCACGCGGGCGACTCCCGGTCCTGGGGCGCCGGCGTGCAGGCGGCCTTCGAGCCCGCCGCGCGGCGCCTGGCGCTGACGGGGACGCCGTTTCGCTCCGACGACAACCCGATCCCCTTCGTCAACTACGAACGCGGCACCGACGGCTCGCTGCGCTCACGGCCCGACTCGGTCTACGGCTACGCCAACGCGCTGTCCGACGGCGTGGTGCGGCCCGTGCTGTTCCTGGCGTACTCGGGCCAGACCCGCTGGCGCACCAGCGCGGGGGAGGAGCTGGCGGTGCGGCTCGGCGAGCCGCTCACCAAGGACCTGACCGCGCAGGCCTGGCGCACCGCCCTGGACCCCGCGGGGGAGTGGATCCCGCAGGTGCTGCGGGCGGCCGACGCCCGGCTCAGCGCGCTGCGCTCGGCGGGAATGCCGGACGCGGCGGGGCTGGTGATCGCCTCCGACCAGCAGGCGGCGCGGGCGTACTCGAAGCTGCTCACCCAGGTGACGGGGCACCGCCCCTCCGTGGTGTTGTCGGACGACGCCGGTTCCAGCCAACGGATCGCGGATTTCACCGGATCGGATGAACGCTGGATGATCGCGGTGCGCATGGTCAGCGAGGGCGTCGACATCCCGCGGCTGGCGGTGGGCGTCTACGCCACCAGCGCCCAGACCCCGCTGTTCTTCGCCCAGGCGGTGGGCCGCTTCGTGCGGTCGCGGCGCCCGGGCGAGACCGCCTCGGTGTTCGTGCCCAGCGTGGCGCCGCTGTTGGAGCTGGCCGCCAAGCTGGAGGCCGACCGCGACCACGTGATCGCCCCGGAGGGCGACGTCGACCCCGAGGACCTGCTGGCCGAGGCGCAACGCCAAAGCGACGAACCCGACGGGATACTGCGCGGCGAGCGCGAGGCCCTGGCCTCCACCGCGGAGCTCGATCAGGTGATTTTCGACGGAGCGTCGTTCGGCACCCCGACCCAGGCGGGGTCCCCCGAGGAGGAGGAGTTTCTCGGCCTGCCCGGGCTCCTGACTCCCGAGCAGGTGTCGATGCTGCTGTCGAAGCGCCAGGCCGCCCAGGTGAAGGGAATGAGCCAGGCCGCCGCCGGCGCCCCGACCCAGGTCTCCGACGAGCCGCGGCTGTCGGCCGCCGAGCGCCGCATCGTCCTGCGCAGGAAGCTCAACGGCATGGTGGCGGCGCACCACCACGCCACCAACCTCCCGCACGGCAAGATCCACGCCGAGCTGCGCCGCATCTGCGGCGGCCCGCCCAGCGCCCAGGCCACCATCGAGCAGCTCGAGCAGCGGATCGCCGCGATCGAGAAACTGTAGGTGCCGATTGAACGGCCACATCGGACGTTCACCCGGCATGGCTAGGGCCCAGCCGCACACCGCGGCTGGGCCCGTTGATGCCTTTGGGTACTGGGGCTTCCCTAATTTTCGGAAGTGAGCAGCTCGCTACCCCGCCAGTCGAACTCGCTGTCGGCCGTGAAGTCAACCGCGATCTTGACGAGGCTCTCGGCGTACTTGTTGGCGTGGTGCCCGCAGAAAACCAGATCGTCTCCGCCTGCGAGCGTGACACGCAGCTTCGCCGCAGCGCTGCACCGATCGCAGCGTTCACCGGTGACGGGGCGAGCCTCCGCCTCGGGTGGGGGCGTCAGGGTGGGTGTCATGGCCTCTCCTTCGGCTGTGATCGGTTGGGTCACAGTTGACACTATTAGTGCTAGCCGACCCCTCGCGGGATCTGTCCTTCTCGTGCTGCAACACGCGGTCAAGCCGCGGCCTTCCCGGTTTGTCGCCGTCGCGATCGGGCTCACATTTGTCATCTCGATCGACGACTTGCCGTTGGGCTGGCCACGGTATCCGACCGACGCTGGCATCGACAACTCGTAATACCTGGTGGCGATTATGCCTGGTACCTGTGACAGAACCGCGGTCCTAGTCCAGGTAGTCCCGCAGCACCTGGGAGCGCGACGGGTGTCGCAGTTTCGACATGGTCTTGGATTCGATCTGGCGGATGCGTTCCCTTGTGACACCGTAGACCTGGCCGATCTCGTCCAGGGTGCGCGGCTGGCCGTCGGTGAGGCCGAAGCGCAGTCGCACCACGCCCGCCTCGCGCTCCGACAGCGTCTGCAGCACCTGCTGCAACTGGCCCTGCAGCAGCGAGAACGACACCGCGTCCACCGCCACCACGGCCTCGGAGTCCTCGATGAAGTCGCCGAGCTGGCTGTCGCCCTCGTCGCCGATCGTCTGGTCCAGCGAGATCGGCTCGCGGGCGTACTGCTGGATCTCCAGGACCTTCTCCGGGGAGATGTCCATCTCCTTGGCCAGCTCCTCGGGCGCGGGCTCGCGGCCCAGGTCCTGAAGCAGCTCGCGCTGGATGCGGCCCAGCTTGTTGATCACCTCGACCATGTGCACCGGTATGCGGATGGTGCGGGCCTGGTCGGCCATGGCGCGGGTGATGGCCTGGCGGATCCACCAGGTGGCGTAGGTGGAGAACTTGAAGCCCTTGGTGTAGTCGAACTTCTCGACGGCGCGGATCAGGCCGAGGTTGCCCTCCTGGATCAGGTCGAGGAACGCCATGCCGCGCCCGGTGTAGCGCTTGGCCAGCGACACCACCAGCCGCAGGTTCGCCGCCAGCAGGTGGTTCTTGGCTCTCTCGCCGTCCCGGGTGACCCACTCCAGGTCGCGACGCTCCTGAGTGGCCAGTTCCTCGCCGGCCTCCTTGACCTGGCGCAGCCGCTCCAGCGCGTACAGCCCGGCCTCGATCCGCTTGGCGAGCTCGACCTCCTGGGCCGCGTTGAGCAGCGGAACCTTGCCGATCTGCTTGAGGTACGCGCGCACCGAGTCGGCCGAGGCGGTCATCTCGGCGTCCTTGCGCGCCTGCTTCAGCGCCTCGGAGTCCTCGTCGTCCCAGTCGAAGTCGCTGCCGCCCTCTTCGCCGTCCTCGCCGTCCTTGTCCTTCTTGGACGACGACTTCTTGGCGGTCTTCTTGGCCGTCTTCTTCGCCGCGGTCTTCTTGGCGGGCTTGTCGGCGGCGGCAGCGGCCTCGGCGGCGGCGAGCTCGGCGGCCTCGTCGTCTATCGCGACGTCGTCGACGGGCTCGTCGGTGGCCTTCTTCGCCGCCTTCGTGGTCTTCTTGGCGGTGGCCTTTTTGGCCGCCTTCTTCGCCGGGGCCTTCTTGGCCGCCTTCTTCACCGACTTGTCGGCGGTCTCGGCGGCGGGCGCCTCGGCGGTCTCCTCCGCGACGTCCTTGTCGGCCTCCTTGACGGCGGCCTTCTTCGCGGGCGCCTTCTTGGCCGTCTTCTTCGCCGTGGTCTTCTTGGCGGCCTTCTTCGCCGGGGCCTTGGCGGTGGTGGCCTTGGACGCGGGCGTGGCCGCGCGTGCCGCCGCCACCGCGCGGCGGGAACTGGCGGAGCCGTCCACGACGACGGTGACTTCGGCGTCGGCCAGGGCGCGCAGAATCTTCTTACCCTGGGCCGGGGCCACCTCCGAGTTCTCCAGGAACCCGGCGACCTCGGCCGAGGTGAGTTGTCCGCCGCGATCCTTGGCCAGCTTGAGAAGCGACTCTGTCAGTGAACGGACGTCTTTACCGTTGGGGCTCGCGTCTGTCACGAACTACCTTCCGAGGCGTTGATCGGGCAAGACCAAACCCGTTGGCACAACGAGATCGTGTGGCGCATCGGCTCGGTCTGACTTTGGCATGTGGTCCCAAACGGCGCTGCGGGGGCCGCGTGGGCAGGCGTGAATTGTAACGCTGCGTTTCACCAGACAGCCACCGCCGAGCCGCCTTTTCAGCGAATACGCTGGGCGCCAGCCGATTTCGGTAGGTGAACGTGGCGTGTCGAGCAGGGTCATGTGATGGGACACGTACCTTCTGGCGCCTTCGGCCGACCCAGGACGCTGAGCGAGTTGCGCGCGTCGCTTTCGGTGTTGACCTGCTGGAACGCCTGTCCCAAGGTGATCTCGACGTAGTCGGCGTCGTTGTCGAGTTGGAATGTGTAGTCCGCCGCCACGAAGAACGCCCGCAACAGGTGACCGCCGGCGACCATCTTGGGGCCGTACCGCAGTTCCACGTTCTTCACGTCGTGCCGCTTGGAGGTGCCGGTGTCCACCACGTGGAAGCCGTATTCCTTCAGCGAGTCGGCCGCGGACGTGGCCAGACCCTGGCTGTCGGTGGCGTTGAGAACCTTGACGTTGACGTCCTTGTTCTGGGGAAGCTCGATGTTCACCGGAACGTCGCCCGTCTTGCAGTTCTTACGGCCCGCGGAGGTCTGTGAATCGTTGGCTATGGCGTACCAACAGGTCGTGACGGCGATGATCAACAAAACGCCAACGACCATAAAGGCGCGCACCTGCGCGATTCGCACACTGCCTCCCCGCGTCCGACGATCTCGCAAGACATTATCGTGTGGCGAAACGGCGAGCCATACCGGGTTTGGGGCGGGGAATTTTTTCGGCGTGACGGTGGTTGAGGCGCGACGCGGAAAACCACACGCGATGTCACTTCGCTCACACATAGGGAACAACTGTCGGGTACCGGACGTACAGAGGTTCCGTGGGCGAGGTAAGGTACCGCGCTCGCGGGGAGGTGTCCGTTTGGGGCGGGTGCATCCTCGCGAATATCTGACCACAGTGGGAGTGAGGCGAAAATGGCTACCGATTACGACGCACCACGCCGGGATAGCGAGGAGTCCGGCAACGACAGCCTGGAGGAATTGAAGGCACGCCGTGCCGAGGCGCAATCGGGCAATGTGGATGTTGACGAGGTTGAGGTCGCGGAGAATTTTGAACTTCCGGGGGCTGATCTCGCCGACGAAGAACTCACGGTGAAGGTATTGCCCATGCAAAACGATGAGTTCCGTTGCTCGAGTTGTTTCTTGGTCCATCACCGCAGCCAGCTTGCCCCCAACAAGAAGGGGAAGCTCATCTGTCGTGACTGTGCCGCGTAGGAACCCGGGAGTTCCCCGCGTATCCCACCAGCCCAGGCAGATCCTAAGACCGGTTCGGTGCCGCCGCCCGCGGCTCCGGGCCGGTTTTGTCCATCTCGGCGCGCAACGCCCGGGCCAGGAGCGCGGGGCGGCGGGTCGAGACGATCCAGTACGGCGTGGGGTCGTCGGGGTCGTCGAGGTGGACGCGCACCGCCGCGCCCACCCAGGGGCGCTGGATCACGAAGGCCAGCGGGTGCAACTGGACCGACATCGCGTCGCGCAGCCCGATCCCGGACAGCTCCTCGACCCGGTCGATGAACTCCACCGGCAGCCGCGCGTCGTCCACGGCGAATGCGCCGTCGCGGACCCGCACCGGAATCCGGCCGACCCACAACAGCAGCCCGACGGTGATCAGCGGCAGCACCGTCAACGGCAACCAGGTGACCATGCCCGGCACCCCGAGCCCGATCTCGACGGCCAGGCCGCCGGCCAGGGCCAGACAGATCGGCCACGCCCACCAGGGCACGGCGAGCCGCTCGGAGAAAGCGGTACGGTCTTCGGGCGCCATGCCGGTGAGCCTACCGGCGCTTCGACTTGACCATTTGGGGGCCTTTGACGTGAATGACGTGACCGTGGAAATCGTCCGCCTGGACGCCGGGCTGCCCGTGCCCGGCTACGCGCACCCCGGCGACGCCGGCGCCGATCTCTACGCCGCCGCCGACGTGACCCTGGCCCCGGGCCAGCGCGAGCTGGTTCCCACCGGCGTGGCCGTCGCCCTGCCCTTCGGCTACGTGGGTCTGGTGCATCCCCGATCGGGTCTGGCCGCCAAGCACGGTGTGACGGTGATGAACGCGCCCGGTACCGTCGACGCCGGTTATCGCGGTGAGATCCGGGTCAACCTGGTCAATCTGGATCCCGGGCGTACGGTGACGTTGCGACGCGGCGACCGCATCGCACAATTGATAGTGCAACAAGTGGCGCGAGCGGCTTTTCGCGAAGTGGAGACACTGGCGGAGTCCGCGCGCGGTTCCGGCGGGCACGGCTCGACCGGCGGCATCCCCTCGACGGGTGAACCCCTGGGCGACCGGGCCGACAGCATGGCCTCAAGCGGTCATGGCAGAAATGGAGAATGACTGTGTTTGGACGGAAGCGGCGGCGCGACGAGGCCGACGGCGATGCCGTGGACGTGGTGGACGAATCCACCGAGACCACCGGCCCCTATGACGTAGCCGACGTCCCCGACGATGACGACACCGAACGCCTCGACCTGGGCAGCCTGCGCATCCCCGCGCTGCCGGGCCTGCGGGTCGGCGTGGCCAGCGACGACGAGGGCAACCCCCGCCCCGAGGTCATCGTCAGCACCGAAGACAGCGCCGTGCGCTTCCTGGCCTGCGCGGCGCCGCGCAGCGAGGGCATCTGGGACGAGGTCCGCGTCGAGATCGCCAAGTCGATCGTCGAGCAGGGCGGCACCGCCACCGAGGTCGACGACGGCCCCTACGGCGTGGAGATGGTCGCCAAGCAGCCGGCGGGCCAGGGCGACACCATGACGATCCGCTTCATCGGGATCAACGGTCCGCGTTGGTTTCTGCGTATCCTGGTACAAGGCGATCTGGCCACCGACCCGGAGGCTTCGTCCGTCCTGGACGAATGCATTCGCGGCGTCGTGGTGGACCGCGGAACCGAGGCGATGCCGGTGCGCGAGCCGCTGCCGATCACGCTGACCGCCGAGATGGTGGAGCAGCAGCGCCAGCACCAGGAGGCGCTGGCCGAGCAGCAGACCACCGCGCCCGCCAAGGGCGGCGGCCGTTCGTCGGGCAAGAAGCGCAAGCCCTCGCCCAAACCGCGCAAGCGTTAGAAGGAGCCGATCATGGGCCTCACCGGATTCATGAAGCGCCTCACGGCGTCGGAGGAGGACCTGTACGCCGAGCAGGTGCGCGAGGAGAGCGACCGGCCGGGCTGCACCCGGTGCAACAAGGTCGGCCCCGGCAAGCTGGTCAAGATCGCCGGGCGGGTGACCACCGTGGTGTTCACCCCGGCGGCGTCCATGCCGGTGCTGGAGGCGGAGCTGTTCGACGGCACCTCGACGGTGACGCTGACCTGGTTGGGTCGCCACCGCATCGTCGGGGTCGAGCCCGGGCGCAAGCTCGTGGCGGCGGGCAGGGTCGCTGTGCGTGACGGAGACCGTAAGGTTATCTACAACCCGTGGTACGAGATCGCCATCGACGCCGATGCCGGTCGTTGAGGGAGACGAACTGACGCCCATGGCAGAGCAGCGGACCGAAAAGCCCGACGCCGTCGACGCATCCGACGACACCGAGGAGGAACTGCCGCCGCTGACCGAGATGGTCGCCGAGCAACTGGGCGGGGTGCGCGGCCTCATCGAGTCGGGTATCCCGCTGGGCGTCTTCGTGATCATCAACGTCATCTGGGACAACGCCCTGTACTGGGCGATCGGGTTCTCGGTGGGTGTGGCCGTGGCGATCGCGGTGCTGCGCCTGGCGCGCAAGGAGTCGATCCGCAACGCCGTCAACGGCCTGTTCGGCGTCGTGATCGGCGCCTTCATCGCCTGGAAGACCGGCCGGGTCGGCAATTACTACATCATGGGCATCATCCAGGGCCTGGCCTACGGCGTCGTCCTGTTGGGCTCGGTGTTCATCCGCCACCCGCTGGTGGGCTGGCTGTGGTCGCTGATCGGCGGCGGCGGCAAGAAGGACTGGCGCGACGACGAGCAACTCGTGCGGGTCTTCGGCTGGCTGACCATGCTGTGGGGCGTGGTGTTCCTCGCCAAGAACCTGCTGCGCGGCTGGATGTGGTGGCACGGCGGGATGGACAACATCCTGGGCGTCGTCACGCTCGTCGGCGGCTACCCGATCACCGCGTTGTTGACTCTGGTGACGATCTGGGGCGTGCGCCGCGTGCGGCCCGCCATGGTGCTGCGCACCAACACCGACTAGGGCTTGTTCGGCTCGGCGCTACCCAGGATGACCACCCGCACGGCCTCCTCGGCGTCCTCGGTGCACACGAACACCAGCTCGTCGCCCGCCTCCAGGGTGTCGTCCGCCGTGGGGGGAATGACGCGCCTGCCGCGCAGGATCGACACCAGCGCGGTGTCGGGCGGCAGCGGGACCTCGCCGACGGTCTGGCCCACGTAGGGCGCGCCGGGCGGCAGGGTGATCTCCACCAGGTTGGCCTGGCTTTGACGGAATGTCATGAGCCGCACCAGATCCCCGACGCTGACGGCCTCCTCGACCAGCGCCGCCAGCAGCCGCGGCTTGCTGACCGACACGTCCACGCCCCACTGGTCGGTGAACAGCCATTCGTTTTCGGCGCGGTTGACCCGGGCCACCACGCGCGGTACCGCGAACTCGGTCTTGGCCAAAAGGGACATCACCAGGTTGACCTTGTCGTCGCCGGTGGCGGCCACCGCGACGTTGCACTCGTGCATCCGGGCCTGTTTCAGGCTGGACATCTCGCAGGCGTCGGCCAGCAGCCACTCGGCGTCGGGCACCCGCGACGGCTCGAACATCCGCGGCGAGCGCTCGATGAGCAGCACCTCGTGGCCGTCGTCGATGAGCTCGGTGGCGATGGAGCGTCCGACGTTTCCGGCCCCGGCGATGGCGACGCGCATCATTCGTTTCCTTCCACGACACTGGCGGCGACCTCGCGGACGGTGCCCGCGGTGTCGTCGGTGACCAGCATGTACAGCTGGTCGCCGTCCTGGATCACCGTGGACTCGGTGGGCAGGGTGCCCAGCCCGAAGCGCATGAAGTAACCGACGCGGGCGCCGGTGGCGGTCTCCAGGCTCTTCAGCGGCTGCCCGATCCATGAAGCGTCCACATGGACCTCGATGAGCGAGACCGAGGCCGTGGGGTCGCGCCACACGGGACCGTTCTCCTCGGGAATCAGGTAGCGGATGAACCGGTCGGCGGTCCAGCGCACGGTGGCCACCGTGGGGATGCCGAGGCGTTCGTAGACGATGGCGCGTTCGGAGTCGTAGATGCGGGCCACGACGGTGTCCACATTGAAGACCTCGCGGGCGACCCGGGCGGCGATGATGTTGGAGTTGTCGCCGGACGACACCGCGGCGAAGGCGTCGGCGCGGGTGATGCCCGCCTCCAGCAGGGTGTCGCGGTTGAATCCGATGCCGGTGACCGACTGCCCGTCGAAATCGGCGCCCAGGCGGCGGAACGATTCGGGGTCGTGATCGATGACGGCGACCGAGTGATCCCTCGCCACGAGGTGTTTGGCGAGCTCGGCGCCGACGCGTCCGCATCCCATGATGACTACATGCAATGTGAGGTCCTTCGTCGTGTCGCTTCGCTTGCCGGGGGTCAGTGTGTCATGCCAGCGCGCCGAGGCATCGACGAATCGTTAGGCTACCGGACGTGGTTAGACCCTCGTCCGTCGCCAAGCGCCTGCTCCTGGGCCGACCGTTCCATTCGGACCGGTTGTCGCATACGTTGCTGTCCAAGCGCATCGCGCTGCCGGTGTTCTCCTCGGACGCCCTGTCGTCGGTGGCGTACGCGCCCGAGCAGATCTTCCTGGCCCTGAGCATCGCCGGTACCGGCGCGTACATCTTCGCGGGCTGGGTGGGGCTGTTCATCGCCCTGGTCATGATCGCGGTGGTCGCGTCCTACCGCCAAAACGTCAAGGCTTACCCGTCGGGCGGCGGTGACTACGAGGTCGCCACGGTGAACCACGGACCCAACTGGGGTCTGGTGGTGGCCAGCGCCCTGATGGTCGACTACATCCTCACCGTCGCGGTGTCGATCTCGGCGGCGGCGGCCAACATCGGCTCGGCGG
>NZ_DASQPW010000302.1:0-4516 GCF_035643755.1 Stackebrandtia sp.
CTGGCCGGGGTCGGATTCCTGGTCTACCAGGGACAGTACTATGTGGGCGTCGACAAGGACAATCACGTGGCGGCGTTCCAGGGCGTCCAGGGCAACCTGTTCGGCATGACGTTGTCCAAGGTGGAGGTCTCCAGCGACACGCCCCTGTCGGACCTCACCCCCGCCGCCCGCAGCAAGGTGAAGCAGGGCATCCCGGCCAACGGCCGCGAGGACGCCATGCGGATTCTCCAGCAGGTCACCACCGGGGAGTCGAACCTCCTGGAGCCCTGCCCCCAGCCGTCCTCGCCGTCGCCGTCGAAGACGAGCGACAAGCCCTCGGGAAGCGCGTCCAGCTCGAAGCCCCATTCGTCCAAGAGCGGTTCGCCGTCGGACAAGACGTCGAGCCCGTCGGACGGGGCGACGAGTCCGAGTCCGAAGCCAGGTGTCGACTGTCGGCAGACGGATTGATCGGGAGGGTATTTGAGCACGTCCACTCCGGCTCGGGTGCCGACCCGGCGCAATGTCGAACTGGCCTTGCTGCTGGTCGCGGTGCTGGTGCTGTTCGTCTTCGAGGCGGCCGTCCAGGTGAGCCTGGCCGGCCAGATCACGCCCACCGCGTTCGTCCTGGTAGGGATCATCGCCGGGATGCTGCTCATCGGGCACATCCTGGTGCGGGTGTTCGCCCCGTACGCCGACCCGGTGATGCTGCCGGTGGGCGGCCTGTTGACCGGCATCGGCGTCATCTTCATCCGGCGCCTCGACCTGAGTGCCTTCTATTACAAGAAGATCGACGGCCAGTTCCAGAAGGTCTTCGACTACCCGACCCAGGCGGACCGCGCGAACTCCGCGGTGTTCGGCGACGCCGGCGGCAAGCAGCTGACGTACATGATCGTCGCGGTGGTGGTCTTCGCCGCCGTCCTGTGGCTGGTCCGCGATCACCGCAATCTCGCCCGGTACCCGTTCGTCGCCGGTTTCGCCGGTCTGGTGCTGGCGGCCTCGCCGATCCTTCCGGGGATCGGCATGAACGTCAACGGTTCCCGGCTGTGGCTGAACCTCGGCTTCGTCGCGATCCAGCCCAGCGAGTTCGCCAAGCTGCTGCTGCTGATCTTCTTCGCCTATTACCTGGTGCGCAAGCGCGAGGTGCTGTCGCTGGCGAGCAAGAAGATCCTCGGCATGCACTTCCCGCGCCTCAAGGACTTTGTGCCGATCGTGGTGGTGTGGGCCACCAGCGTCGTCATCATGGTGGGGCTGAAGGACCTGGGGACCTCGCTGCTGTTCTTCGGCCTGTTCGTGGCGCTGCTGTACACCGCCACCGAGCGGATCAGCTGGGTCCTCATCGGACTGGCGCTGTTCGCCGCCGGCGCGGTGTTCGCGTACTCGCTGTTCTCCCACCTCCAGGAGCGGGTCGACATCTGGCTGCACCCCTTCGCCGACGCCCAGAACACGGGGCGCCAGCTGGTGCAGTCGCTGATCGGGCTCGGCTCCGGCGGCGTCTTCGGCTACGGGCCCGGGGCGGGCCAGCCGCAGGAGACCAACCCCGCGGCCAACAGCGACTTCATCCTGTCGGGTCTCGGCGAGGAGCTCGGGCTCTTCGGTCTCACCGCGATCCTCATGCTGTACCTGTTGTTGGTGGCCCGGGGGATGCGCGCCGCGCTCGGCGTCAAGGACTCCTTCGGCAAGCTGCTCGCCGGCGGCCTGGCCTTCAGCGTCGGGTTCCAGATCTTCGTCGTGTTGGGCGGCGTCACGAAGCTGATCCCGCTCACCGGCCAGACCGCGCCGTATCTGGCGGCGGGCGGTTCGTCGCTGTTGGCGAACTGGATCCTGTTGGCGTTGTTGATCCGGGTGTCGGACTCCGCGCGGCGCCCGCAGGCGGCCCCGCAGGGCCCGATCAAGATCGCGCCGCCGCCCGGCATGGCCGACAACTCGCCCACCCAGATCGTGTCGGCCGCCGACCGCGCCGACGACTCCGAGACCCAGCTGGTCTCGATCCCCGAACGACTCGACGCACCCCCGGAATCAGCGCCCGAACCCGAGCCGGCCCCCGGCCCGGAATCCGAAGCACCATCCCCTCCGACGTCACCCGAGGTGAAACCGTGAACTCACCATTGAGGAGAGTCACCCTCGTTGTGGTGGCGCTGTTCGCATTGCTGTTTCTGAACCTGAACTGGGTGCAGTTCGTCAACAGTGACTACTACAAGGACAGCGCCTACAACCGCCGCACCACCCTCGAGGAGTATTCGCGGGAGCGCGGGCTGATCCTGGCGGGCAACCAGACCCTGGCCAAGAGCGTCAAGACCAAGGACGGGGAGCTGAAGTACCAGCGCGAGTACCCGCAGAAGGACCCGTACGCGCACCTGACCGGCTTCATGTCGCTGACCTTCGGCTCCACCGGCATCGAGAAGGCGGAGAACGACATCCTCAACGGCGAGGCCCCGATGCTGTTCACCGATCGCGTCGGCGAGATGTTCACCGGCGACGAGGTGTCGGGCGGAAACGTGGTGCTGAGCATCAAACCCAAGCTCCAGGAACAGGCGTGGAAGGCGCTGACCGACTATTCCAACAACCAGTCGGTGACGCCGGGCGCGCCCGAGGCGGCGGTGATGTTGGACCCCGCGACCGGGCACGTCCTGGCCCAGGTGTCGACGCCGTCCTATGACCCCAATCCGATGGCCAGCCACGACAACAACGAGGTCGCCAAGACCTGGAAGGACCTGAACGCCGACGGGGCGGGCAATCCCGCGCTGGATCGCGCGACGCAGGACAGCTTTCCACCGGGCTCGACCATGAAGGTGTTGGTGGCGGCCGCGGCGCTCAAGGCGGGGCTCACCCCCGACACCATGATCGACGCGGGCAACTCCTACAACCCGCCGCAGGGCGGCGACATCGAGATCACCAACTCCGACGGGCAGTGTCCGGAGAAACAGCTCACGATGAAGGAGGCGCTGGCGCGCTCCTGCAACACCGCCTTCGCCAAGCTGTGCGTCGACAACTTCCAGGGGAAGGTCGACGACGGCGCCGAGGCGATGAAGGAGATCACCGACGACTTCGGCTTCGGTGACGATTCCCTCACCACCCCGCTGACGGTGGCGCCCAGCACCTTGGGCAACGTGGACGCCAAGTCGTATCTGGCCCGGGCGTGTTTTGGGCAACAGGAGGTCAAGGAGACGCCGATGATGGACGCGATGATCTCGGCGACCATCGCCAACGACGGCGATCAGATGACGCCCAATCTGATCAAGGAGTTGCAGTACTCCGACGAGACCACCGCCGACACCCCGGCCCCCGACAGCCGGGCCACCCCGATCGATTCCAACGTCGCCAGCCAGTTGCGCGAAATGATGGAGGAGGTCGTCAACGGCGAGCACGGCACCGGTAAGAAGGCGCAGATACCCGGGGTCACCGTGGGTGGCAAGACCGGCACGGCCGAACACGGCGAGGGCGCGCCCGAGCACGGCTGGTTCACCGGCTACGCGATGGACGACAATGGGAACCCGAAGGTCGCGGTGAGCGTGTTGTTGACGGACGCCGGTGAACATGGCAGCGGTGACGCCACACAGATAGCAGGTGACCTCATGAAGACCTATCTGGGTAAATAAGGTTGGCGGACACCCGCACCCGCGGAACCCAATAGCTAAGGAATGACTTGAACGATGATGAGTCCGGGCACGAAACTCGGCGGCCGTTACCGGCTGGACGAGCGCATCGCCACCGGTGGGATGGGCGATGTGTGGCGGGCGACCGACGAGGTTCTGGGCCGCGTGGTCGCCGTCAAGGTGCTGCTGCCGTCGCTGTTGAACGAACCGGGCTTCATCGAGCGGTTCCGGGGCGAGGCGCGCGTGGTCGCCACCCTCACCCACCCCAACGTGGTGCGGGTCTACGACTACGGCGAGTCGCCGATGCAGGGCGGCGGCCAGATCGCCTACCTGGTGATGGAGTTCGTCGAGGGCGAGGCGCTGACCGCGCGTTTGCAGCGGCAGGGCCGGCTCACCGCCGAGGAGGCGCTGCCGATCCTGGCGCAGGCCGCCGAGGCGCTGGACGCCGCGCACAAGGCGGGCATCGTGCACCGCGACGTCAAGCCGGGCAACCTGTTGCTCACCGGCGACGGCAAGGTGATGCTCACCGACTTCGGCATCGCGCGCTCGGCGCTCACCGGCGGGCTGACGCAGGCGGGCTCGGTGCTGGGCACCGCCGCCTACATCTCCCCGGAGCAGGCCTCAGGCCAGGGAGTCACCGGACAGTCCGATGTATACTCGCTGGGGATCGTCGCCTACCAGTGCCTGGCCGGGCGGCGCCCCTTCGACAGCGACAACCCGGTCGAGCTGGCGATGCGGCATGTCAACGACGAGCCGCCGCCGCTGCCGGACGACGTCCCGGCCGCCGCCAGGGCCGTCGTGGCCGCGGCGCTGGCCAAGGACACCTCGCAGCGCTTCGCCACCGGGGAGGCCATGGCGCAGGCGGCGCGGGCCGCCGTCGGCGGCGAGGCCATGCAGTTGTCGCCCGCCGGGTCCCCGCCGATCGCGCCGACCTCCCCGCAGAC
>NZ_DASQPW010000303.1:0-11571 GCF_035643755.1 Stackebrandtia sp.
AGAATGCCGCGCAGCGCCAGGGGGACCCGCGCGTTCATCGGCAGCGCGGGGTGGCAGCAGGTGAAGATCAGCCGCAGCCGGTCGTCGTCGGGGTCCTCGAGATCGGGCGCGGGGGCCCCGGGTTCGGGCATGGTGGCGACCATCTCCAGTTTGGACTGTTCGGTGGCGTTGCGGCGCAACCGATCCAGGGCCCGATTCCGGGCGGTGGTGGTGAGCCACGCCCCGGGTCTGCGCGGCACGCCGTCGCGCGGCCAGCGCTCCAGGGCCCGGGCGAAGGCGTCGGCGGCGCACTCCTCCGCCAGGTCCCAGTCGCCGGTCAGGCGGATCACGGTGGCCACCACCTGCGCCCATTCCTCGGCGTACGCGGCGGCCACCGCCTCCCTCACTCCGTCCAGAACGGCCTCACCTCGATGACGCCGCCCCGGGCCATCGGGTGCTTCGCGGCGACCTCGATCGCCTCGTCCAGATCGGCGCATTCCAGGATGTCGATGCCCGCCATCAGGTCCTTGGTCTCGATGTACGGCCCGTCCGTCACCAACAGCTCGCCCCCGCGCACGCGCACCTGGGTGGCGTCGGCGTCGGGACTGATCCGATCCCCCATCACACGGGCACCCCGACCATCCATCTCGGACACCCACTCGTCGATGTCCATGCCCCCGCCATCGCTGTCGACGGGCTCCGTCGACACGCACACCAGCATCAGATATTTCATCGCGCGACCTCCTCGGCCTTGCCGCCTACCAGGGCCGCCAGTGTCTCACTCATATTGCGCCGCAGCTGCTCCAATCGCCGCCCCAGCACCCCGGGGTTCTCCCGCTCCCCCTCCCGCGCGCCGCTGTTGCCGGACCCGTGCTCGAAGCTCTGCCGGATCTCGGTCCTCCGCTCGCCCACCGGCACCAGCTCGTACCGCCAGATCGAGTGCGCCCGCTCCAGCTGTTCGCTGTCGTCCAGCACCGCCCACGCGAACCGCCGCGGCTCCTGCGCCTCGGTCACCACGCACACCACCTCGGCGGTGAACCCGTTGCCGTACTCGTTGCGCCCCATGAATCTGGCCCCGATCCGAGGCCCCGGCCGCTCCACGTCCAGCCAGGCCGCGGCGACGCACTCGGGGCTGGCCTCGGCGGCCCGAGACACGTCGGTCACCAACTCCCAGCACTCCCCCGGCGACAGGTCCACGGTCATCGAGATCTCGGTCTTCGCACCGGTCACGGCGTCGGTGATGGTCATGACGTTCTCCTTCGTTTCGTTGCCTACACCCCACCGACGAACGGGCACGACGGATTTCTACAACCGCCACGGGAAAGTTTTGGGGACGCTCGTGTCGCTCGGTCATCCCTGTCGAGCGACTGGCGGGTGTCGGCGGTGACCGACCTCGGCGAAACCCACGTTGGTGTCGACCACTTGATCCCACAGAGGGCGTGGCGATCCCGCGCGACGACTCTGGCGAGTTCGGTCGCGGGGGTCGGGGATGACGGTCACCGCTTGACGGTGATGGTGACCGGGATGTGGTCCGAAGTGGAGACGTGCTTCTTGGTCACGGCGCAGGAGATCGTGGCGCCCTTGTTGGTGAACAGGTAGTCGATCTTGCTGCCGCGGGTGCCGTCGGCGTTTTGGAAGGTGCCCGTGCCGTCGCGCTTGCCGCCGTAGTTGGCCTGGTCGCAGTCGGTGTAGGCGGCGTAGAGGGGCGCGACGGTGCTCTTGTCGCCGTAGCCGTGCTTGCCGTCGGGGGCGGCCTGGTTGAGGTCGCCGCCGAACAGGACCGTGTCGTAGGCGCCCGCCTCGGCGTAGGCGCGCAGGTCGGTGGCCTGGCCCTTTTGGGCGTTCCAGAAGGCGTCGGGGTGGTCGGCGTCGCCCGAGTCCTTGGGCGTCAGATGGGTGCCGCAGACGGTGGCGGCGAGGTCCTTGGCGTCGGCGCAGATCGCGGCCTGGCGGACGTTCCAGTGTTTCCAGCGGTCGCGGGCCATGGGTTGGTGCTTGTCGGGGAAGTAGCGGGTCTTGAAGGTGGCCGCGGACTTCACGCCGATCGCCACGCCGAATTCGCCGCGGGAGGCGTGGGTGTGGACGTCGGTGGCGCAGTGGCGGGGGGCGGGTTTGGCGGTGGGCTTTGAGCCGGTGCCCTGGTCCTTGATGGGGGCGAAGGAGAAGTGCCAGCCCTTGAGCGAGTCGGTCGAGGAGAGCTTGGTGATGTCGGCCGAGCACACCTCCTGGAGCAGTACCGCGTTGAGGCCGGGGTGGCGGTCCATGTGCCACTTGATGCCCGCGGCGACCTTGTTGGTCTGGCGCCCGTTCACGCAGGTGGAGTTGGCGGTGGGGTGCGTCGGCGGGGAGGTGTTGGCGCAGGTGTTCCAGGTCATCGCCGTGATGGTGGGGGCCGCGTCGGTGGTGGCGGCCAGGGCGATGGCGCCGCTGGTCAGGGCGAGCGCCGCGCCCGCGCCCATCGCGGCGTAGCGGAAGGTGGCTCGTTTCATGGGGGTCCTACTTCGGGGTGTGGATCTGTTGGGGCTCAGATGGTTAAACGTATAAGCAACGGCGTCCGGACGCAAGCCCCGACCGATGGGATCGAAGCGGGCTCGCCGCCCCGCCCGCGTTGGTAATGTGCGGACGAGACCGTTCGAACGGTCAGTGTGCGGGGATGTCATGCGGGATGACACGGGAACCACCACCACCGTCGGCCAGCCGCCCGCGGCGGTGAAGCTGTCGCTGATGACCCTGACGGCCATGGTCGTCGGATCGATGGTCGGCGCCGGGGTGTTCTCGCTGCCGCGGCGATTCGGCGAGGAGACCGGGGTCGCGGGTGCCCTGGTGGCGTGGGTGATCGCGGGTCTGGGCATGTTGATGCTGGCCTTCGTCTTCCAGAACCTCGCGGTGCGCAGGCCGCGGCTGGACGCGGGTGTGTACGCGTACGCGAAGGCGGGATTCGGCGAGTACCTGGGTTTCTTCTCCGCGTTCGGGTACTGGGCCAGCGCGTGCGTGGGCAACGTGACGTACTGGGTGCTGATCATGTCGACCCTGGGCGCGGTGTTCCCGCGGCTGGGGGCGGGGGACACCTGGCTGGCCGTGGGGCTGTCGTCGGTGGGGCTGTGGGGCTTCTTCCTGCTGGTGCGCCGCGGCGTCAAGGAGGCCACCACGATCAACCGCGTCGTGACCGTGGCGAAGGTCGTGCCGATCATCGTGTTCGTCATCCTGGCGCTGTTCTACTTCAAGCCGCACGTGTTCGCCGACAACTTCGCCGGTGCCGACTATTCGGGGTCGCTGTTCAGCCAGGTGCGGGGCACCATGCTGGTGACGGTGTTCGTGTTCCTCGGGGTGGAGGGCGCCAGCGTCTATTCGCGGCATGCCAAGCACCGCAAGGACGTCGGGCGCGCGACCGTGCTGGGGTTCGTCAGCGTGTTCGCGGTCTTCGCGTCGGTGACGATCGTGTCGTACGGGATCGTGCCGATGCGGCGGTTGTCGGAGCTGCGGCAGCCGTCGATGGCGGGCGTACTGGAGGAGGCGGTGGGCAACTGGGGCGAGGTGTTCGTCAGCGTCGGCCTGATCGTGTCGGTGCTGGGCGCGTACCTGGCGTGGACGCTGATGGCCGCCGAGGTGCTGTTCGTGGCCGCCAAGGACGACGACATGCCGCGGTTCCTGCGCCGCTCGAGCGCCAACGACGTTCCCGTGGCGGCGCTGCTGATGTCGACGGTGCTGGCGCAGATCGTGCTGCTGGTGACGCTGGCCTCGGAGGACGCGTTCAACTTCGCGCTGGATCTGACCAGCGCGCTGACGCTGATTCCGTTCCTGTTGGCGGCGGCGTACGCGTTGAAGATCGCCTGGCGGCCGGCTTCGGGCTCCGCGACGCGCAAGGAGCTGGTGGTCGCGGCGCTGGCGGTCGCCTACACCGCGTTCCTGCTGTTCGCGGCGGGGTTGAAGTTCGTGCTGGTGGCGTTCATCGTGTACGCGCCCGCCACGATCCTGTTCGCCATCGCCCGCAACGAGCAGGGGCGCCGGGTGTTCTCGCCCGGCGAGGTCGTCATCTTCGTCATCTCCGTCGCCGGCGCCGCGCTGGGCGTGCTGTCGCTGGCGCTCGGCTGGATCAGTCTGTGACCGCGAGGGGGTCCGTCATGTCCGCTCAGGCTTCCGCCGCCTACGGCGTCCATTCCGAGGTCGGCAAGCTGCGCAAGGTGCTGGTGTGCGCGCCGGGGCTGGCGCACTATCGGTTGACGCCCACCAACGCCGCCGACCTGCTGTTCGACGACGTCATGTGGGTGGAGAACGCCCAAAGCGACCACGCCGCGTTCGTCACCGAGCTGCGTGGCCGCGGCGTCGAGGTGGTGGAGCTGCACGACCTGCTCACCGAGACCATGAACGACCCGAAGGCGCGCTCCTGGCTGTTGGATCGCAAGATCACCCCCAACGAGGTGGGGCTGGGCCTGGTGGACGTCACGCGGGAGTTTCTCGAGCGGATCCCGCCCCGCCAGTTGACGGACTACCTGATCGGCGGATTGTCCACAAGAGATCTCCCCGATCGCAGCCGCCCCGAGTATCTGGCCCTGGCCCGCGAGGGCACGGGCATCCGCGAGTACCTGATGCCGCCGCTGCCCAACACGCTTTACACCCGCGACACCACCTGCTGGCTGTATTCGGGCCTCACCCTCAATCCGCTGTACTGGCCCGCGCGCCGCCACGAGACCCTGCTCATGAAGGCGATCTACCTGTTCCATCCCGACTTCGTCGGCGCCACCGTGTGGTGGGGCGACCCCGAGCTCGACTGGGGCCAGGCCACCTTCGAGGGCGGCGACATCATGCCGGTGGGCAACAGGATCGTCCTGATGGGAATGAGCGAACGCACCTCGCGCCAGGCCATCACGCAGGTGGCGGCGGCGCTGTTCGCCTCGGGCGCGGCGGAGCGGGTGATCGTGGCGGGCATGCCGAAGCTGCGTTCGGCGATGCACCTGGACACGGTGTTCACGTTCGTCGACCGCGACGTGGTCACGGCGTATCCGCCCATCATGGACGCCGTGCACGCGATCTCCCTGCGCCCCGACGACGTCACGGGCGTTCACGTCACCGACGAGGGCGACCGCCGCTTCACCGAGGTGGTCGCCGAGGCGCTGGACGTGGGGCGGCTGCGCGTCATCGAGACCGGCGGCGACCCGTACACCAGCGAGCGCCAGCAGTGGGACAGCGGCAACAACGCCGTCGCGCTGGAGCCCGGGGTGGTGTTCACCTACGACCGCAACACGCACACCAACGCGCTGCTGCGCCAGGCGGGCGTCGAGGTGTTGACGATCGTCGGCGCGGAGCTCGGCCGGGGCCGCGGCGGCGGCCACTGCATGACCTGCCCGATCGTTCGCGACGCCGTCGACTACTGATGTGACCCACGTCTCGCAGTCAACCTGGCGGGGTTCCGAAACGGTCTTACTAGACGAAACCCCTTCATGCGTGACTTTGAGGAGAACCCCCCTATGCCTTCTATGAAGCGCAGGACGGCGCTGAAATTCGGGCTCGGTGCCGGAGCGGTGGCCACCGCCGGCGCCGGCGTCGGTGCCGCCTACGCCGATGGCGCCGACTCCCCCGACATCGCCGACGCCAAGCAGGCCGCCAAGCAGATCGCGAGGATCTTCGATCGCGAGACCTCGGCGGCCGGGGGCACCTGGCACGCGCACATCACCGTCGCCGACACCGACGGCAGCCTCGTCACCGCCGTCGACCAGGACTCGGCGACCACGGTGGAGGCGATGAGCACCAACAAGCTGCCCGTCGCGGTGCAGGTGATGACCAAGGTGGACGGCGGGAAGGTCGCGCTGTCCGACAAGATGAAGGTCGAAGACCCGTACATCGTGTGGGACGGCGACGGCCTCATCCCGTTCGACGGCAGCTATCCCAGCGAGATCATCCTCGGGCACACCATGTCGCTCATGCTGAGCATCTCCGAGGACTCCTCCTCGCGCCTGTGCGCGCAGGTCTCCACGGCCGACGAGATCAACAAGTACCTCACCTCGCTGGGCTACACCTCGACCCAGCTGGAGCCGGTCCCCGACACCCCCCGCTGGTACCTCGGCACCACCTCGGCCAAGGAGATGCACGACTTCTGGCAGCGGCTGATCTCGGGCAAGCTGCTGTCCGCGAAGTCCAGCGAATACCTGCTGAAGATCCTGCGCTGCGCCGAGGCGTTCCACGAGGGGATCCGCCACCAGCTGCCGACCCCCAAGCGCTCCCAGATCGCCACGAAGGCGGGGTGGGGCGACCAGTGGCGCAACGAGGCGGGCGTCATCTACAACGCCGCGGGCGTCCCGATCATCGGCTACGCCATGTACGCGTCGTCCGAGGACAACCAGGACGACTTCTCGGTCAACCACCCGCTGATCGCGGCCCGCTCGAAGATGGGGCGCCGCTTCTACGACATCGCCCAGCGCCTGGACTCCACCGCCAAGGTGAAGCTGAAGTCCACCGACGTCCAGAAGAAGTACCACCCCGGACGGGGCTAGGCGGCCGGGGCCCGCACGGCGACCCGTGCGGGCCCCGGTTCAGCGGCGTACCTCGTGTTTCAGCGGCGGTGCGCCGAAACTGCCGAGGTACTTGGCCTTCACCTCGTGCTCGTTGACCCGGTGGGCGTGCTCGGCTACGGCGATCGCGGAGTTGACCTCCCGGAGGAACTCCCCCGCCTTCAGGCGTTCCAACGACCCCGGGCGGATTCGCACCCGCCAGGCCCGCAGCCCGACCGTCTCGACGCGCACGACGCCCTTGACCGATTCGCCCCAGCTCTTGAGGTCGCGCAGCTCTTCGTGCATGCGGCGGCGAGACGCGTCCCAATGCGGACCCTCGGCCGTGGACAGATGGGTCTTCTCCCTGATCAGTGCGCGGCGGCCCTGGTCGACGCCCGCCATGACGCGCTCGATGGCCGTGCTCACCTGGCTCGCCAGGGACTCGACGTCGCGGTACTGCGCGTAACCGTCCGGGCTCGCGAAGGAAACGGTGGGCAGGCCCCGGCCGCGCAGCATCGCACGGATGCGCTTGTCCGGCGACTGCGCACGCACGGTCATGTCGTTGATCATGTCCCCGATGTCACTCATGGGTGGATCCTTTGCTTTTCAGTGGGGAGGGCTTGCACCAGCTACCGACCTTGGTGGTCACCTTGAGGGTGATCTGCCTTCCGTCCCAAGCGGACGGTCCCTTGACCTCGCCGCCCCGTGGATAGTCGATCCGCTTTCCGTCGCCGGGATCGCGGGGAAGCATCAGCGCCACGGTCAGCGGCGCGTAATCCTTGGTGAAGTCCTTGCCGAGTTGATCGGTGACGTTCTTTCCCTTGATGTAGAAGCGATAGGTCACCTCGGTGTCCACCGCGGCCAGATCGCCGGTATCGGTGAGCGTGGCCTCGAAGATCACCGGCCCGGTGTCGACCCGCTTCTTGTCGTATTCGGCGCGGGCGGCGCTCACCTCGATGCCGTCCTTGGCCGGGGCTTTCGCCCACGAGTCGCACCCCTCGGGAACCCCCTTCGCGTGCGAACCCGACGGGCTCGACGACGCGTCAGTGACGTGGCCCTTCGACGTGCAACCCGCCGCGACCAGCACCACGGTGAGCGCACCGATGCCCCACCGCCACGTGGTTCGTTTCGGGTGTCGGCGCATCGGTGTCCTCCTTTGTCCATGCCGGTTCGGCGATTACAGCAGGTCCTTATAGGTCTGATCGATCTTGCCGGCCGCCGTCTTGTCGTGGTGTGCGAAGGACACCGCCGCCGCCGTGAGTCCCTTGCCCGCGTCCCGCATGTTCGCCTCGGTGGAGCTGAGCATCTGCCGGAACACCGTGTACAGCGCGCTCCATGCCGGATATACGGCGCCGGACCCGGTCTCGGTGTAGTCCCGCTGCCGGGTACTGACCGCGGAGGTGCGGGTGAAGCCCTTTTCCACTCCGTCGCTGGCGTCCGAGATCGTCAGGGCCCCGTAGTTGTTGGCCAGGTCCGGCAGGTACACCTGCCCCACCTTGAACAGCTCGTTGAGGTCGCCACTGAACTGCTCGCCGGTGGCGGGGGCGGCGCCCATGTTGTCGCTGTTGGAGATGTCGGAGTACGAGTCGCTCGAATCGATGCTGGCGACGCCGGGCTTCTTCAGAGCGAAGAACGACTCCCATTGGGTCAGTTGAAGGTCGTTGCCGAAGGTGAGATAGATCGTCGCCCCGCCGGTCGACTTGTCCTCCACCTTCGTCTTGTAGTCGCTGAGGGTCTTCTTCAGGATCTGTTCGGTGTTGTCGACCTCGCCGAGGTATGTCTGGATGCGCAGCACGAAGTTGGCGTATATCTCCGAGGCGCTGTGTCCCTCCAGCTTGATCTCGTTGCTCAGGGACTCCTTGTGTTTGGGGCTTTCGACGATGTTGGCGCCAATGGCCGCCCCGCCGGCCACGATCGTGGCGAGGGCCGTCACCGGATACGCCGGGGGGAAGAAGGTCGATATACCGGCCACCACCGTGGCCACACCGGACACGTCGCTGAGGATGGTCTTCCAGTCGGTGCTGTCACCCGAGGAGCCGTCACCTTGGAACGGGTAGACCTGGAACAGCTCGATCGCCTGGGCGAGCAGATCCTGGGTCTGCCAGCGCACGCCGTGGTAGGAGTCCTTACAGATGGTCAGGGACTGCTCCAGCACCTTGGCCGTCATGCACTGGCCAACCAGAATGGACGGTAGCCGGTCGATATAGGCGCCCTTGAAGACCTCGGCCATCCGGCCCTGCCACGGTTCGAGGAACTTGCTGGCCGCGCCGGCCTCGTTCCATTCGTTGCTTTCTTCGGAGAAGATCTGCTGGGCGCCGCTGGTGGGTGACTTGCCGCCGGAGGTGGACACGTTCACCTTGGTGAGGTCGTCGATCTCGTTTTCGGTGATGTTGCCCTTGGGCGTGAGATCGTCCTCGTACATCTTCATGAGGAAGCAGCCGTTGTCCAGTCCGTCGTAGCTGTACGACATGGCCTGGTCGAAATGTGGCTTGGAGTACTCGAACTGCGGGCGCTGGCCCTGCCAGGCCGAACCCTTGTACTTGTACCAGGTCTGTTTGTTCCAGGCGGCGCCCTCTAGTTGGATGTCGATGGTGTCGTCGCTGTTGTAGTTCGCGTGGCCAGGCGGCGGACCGGGCATGTTGCCGCCCTGGGTGAAATAGGTCTTGGCCTCGGCGGGCGATCCGCTGAAACCTACCTTCGCCACCCAATTCCATAGATCTGATTCGTCTTTGTAGACGGTATTATCTGGATTGTCCTGAATGTGGGCTGTCGTCACCAAATCAATAAGGTCATCTAGTTTGCCGCTGTAGTACTGGTTGTCCTTACCTTGGTCGTATGGTGCTGGTTCTGGGGGAATGTTCACGCGCGTCGGCCTTTCAAGATTTCCAAGGGGTTTGATATCGAGAGTAATAGATATCGACGGTTGCCGTCCACTTGAGATAATGGACACGTTATAACGCCATGCCATTCGACCAGGGGAGTCTCGGCGGCGCGGATCAGCATGGTGGCCATTTGGCTGAGACGAACGGGCGAGTGCGCCGAACGTCATGGCAATAGAACGAATACTAGGTATTTATGGAGTGGCATAACCCGGGCATGAAAAACGTCCGCCACCTCGTGGGTGACGGACGTTTCCGCTGGCAGGGGCGACAGGACTCGAACCTGCAACCCTCGGTTTTGGAGACCGATGCGCTTCCAATTGCGCCACGCCCCTGTGTCAACAGGCGGCTGCCAACGTCGAACATCATACGGTGACCGTCCCGGCCTCGCCAAGGGGGTATTGGGGTCGATCTTCGGTCGCCGCGCCGTCGGTGACGGCGATGACGTCCCACTTGTCAACCGTGCCGCGGCTGGGCCTCAGTCTCGGCGTCCGAGGTTGTGGCGGGTGAGGAACGGGCCCGGGTCCTGGTTGGTGGTGTCGGTGGTCCCGGGGCGGATGACGGGGCGGACGGTGTGGGGGGTCGTGTTCCACACGGGTTCGACGGTCTCCTCCTCGGTGGGTGGGGCGGGGGGTCGCGGCTGTTGGGCGGGGGCCGACAGGGCGCGGGAGTTGCGTATCACGGCGCGGTTGAGGCTGTCGGCGCCGCCGTGGGCGGCGCGCGGGGCGCGGGTGAACTCGGGGCGCGTCACCTCGGCGCTGGCCCTGTTCGCACGGATCACCCGTCCCGCGGGCGGGGTGGAGCGCGGCGGAGCGGCGCGGACGCCAGGTCGGGACTCGTTGGTGCCGAATGGTTCTGACGACAGCGGCCGGGTGCGGGTGGTGGGTTCTTCGGGTCGCGGGGTGGCGCGTGGGGGGCGGGCGAGCGGGTTGGCGGGGCGAGTGGGCCGCACGACGGGTCGTTGGGGGCGGCCGAAGGCGTTGATGGCCTTGCCCGCGCGCTCGCCGATGACGGGGCGGGTGACGCCCGCCGCCCTCGGGGCCAAAGCGGGAGTGCGGGGCGCGATCGCGGGCGTGGTGGTGCCACGGGCACCGATCACGGGCGGGACCACGGGCAAGGGCGGGGTGAACACGCCGCCCGCACCGAGACCGCTGGGGACGGTCGGGGCGGCGGGGGCGGGTGCCATCGTGACGGGGCCCTGGAGGCTCGGGGTGGAGCCGAGGTCAGGACGGTGCGGCAGGGGCGGTGTGTCTACCGTGGACGCGTCGGGGGTGGTGTCGTGGGGCCGCAGCGAGGGGCCCGGGGTCGTGTGGTGTCCGCTGCCCGCGGGGCCCGCGTCGCCGCCCGCGCCGCCGTGGCGACCCGTGTTGCCGCGCGGGGTCCGAGGCCCGTCGTATATGTCGGGCGCCCCCAGGGAAGCGGCCTGCCTCAGGTATTCGTCGGTGTTGGATTGCATGTAGTCGCGGGCGTCGGTGTCGTAGCGGTCCCCGATCGCGGTGGTGACCCGTGCGGGGTCGGGGTCCCACAACCCGCCCGTGCCGAACTCCGCCGCCAGCTGAGGGTCCGTCGGATTCTGGCGCGCCAACTTCAGCCACTCGTCCCGATCGTCACGCAACTGCGACAAGCGGGCGTGGGTGCGCCGCACCTGCGCCGACAGGACACTGAACGTCTCAGGCTGCGCGTCCAACTGGTCGCGCCCCGCGCCACTGGTGTCGTGCAGCTTGACGACCCGATCGATGGCCGCCCGCGCCGAGGCCCCCTCAAACGCCGCACCCGCGCCCGCCACCAGGTCGGCGATCCCGCCCTTGGCCTCACGCCGCTTCCCGTCCACGCTCAGCGCCTTCGACACCTGTTCAAGGTCTTCCTGGCTGATATGGCGATGCGCCCGCCGCAACCGTTCCAGCGCGGCATTGACCGCGGCGACCAGGTCCCGCGACGCGTCGGCCTGTTCATCGATTTCGCACGCGTGCGCATAGTCGGCGGCGGCGATGACGTGAATATCGTCGAGGCTCAACGAATCGTAGTGAGTGGACATCGCGTTTTCCTTTACTGCCAGGGGTTATCGACAACACCGAACGGCTTGTCGGACGACGAGTGCACCGACGCGTTGATGCGGGCGAGGTCCGCGGCGGTGATGGAGTCCTGCGAACCCATCTCGTCGAGAACACCGCGCACGGTGTCTGCCAGACAACGCGCCCCCTCCTCCAGGCTGCGCACGAAGTTCAGGG
>NZ_DASQPW010000304.1:0-8059 GCF_035643755.1 Stackebrandtia sp.
GGTGGAGGCCGACGCGGGCGCCGACACCGCGCTGGTCTACACCGGCAAGGCGGGGATGATCCTGCACGGCAGCTGGGTGTACCCCGACTTCCTCAAGAACGCGCCCAAACTGGTGAAGCGCAAGGGGCTCGCGTATTCGACCTTCCCGACGATCAAGGGCGGGAAGGGGGACAAGTCCAATGTGGTGGGTAACCCGGCGAACTTCTGGTCGGTGTCGTCCACGGCCCCCAAGGAGTATCGAAAGAGCGCCACCTCCTATCTGGGCAAGGACCTGTTCAACGACGACCACATCGCCGCGCTGCTCGACGTCGGCGCCGTGCCCCCGGTCACCGGGATCGAGGACCGGATCGCCAAGGCCGACAACGCCGACTACCTCGACTTCACCTACGGCCTGGCCCGCGACGCCAAGCACTTCGAACTGTCCTGGGACCAGGCGCTACCGTCCAAACAGGCCCAGAAGCTCCTGGACAACCTCAGCAAGCTCTTCCTCGGCGACTCGAGCGCCAAGGACTTCGCCAAGGCGATGGACGCGACGCTGTGACGCGCCCGGCGCGGACGACCGGGCCCAGCGGCTGGTTCGCGGCTCCTGCCGTGCTCCTTTTCGGAGTGTTCGCGCTGGTGCCGTTGTTCGGGGTCGCCGCGCTGTCGTTCACCCACTGGGACGGGCTCGGGCCGGTCTCGTGGGCGGGTCTCGACAACTGGACATCCGCGGCGTCCGACCCCGACACCCGCGTCGCGGTGTGGTTGACGGTCAAGCTCACCGTCGTGTCGGTGCTGTTCCAGGCGCCGGTGAGCCTGCTGCTCGGCGTCTTCCTCGCGGGCCGGCAGCGGTACCGGGCCGGCCTGGGCGCCCTGTACTTCCTTCCGCTGCTGTTCAGCTCCACCGCCGTCGCCCTCACCTTCATCGCCCTGCTGGACCCGAACTTCGGCGTGGGGCCGGCCCTCGGCGTCCCCGCGCTGGCCCAAAACTGGCTGGGTGATCCGCGGCTGGCGTTCTATGTCGTGGTGTTCGTGATCGGCTGGTCGTTCATCCCGTTCCACACCGTGGTCTACCAGGCCGGGGCGCGGCAGATCCCGATCCAGATCTACGAGGCGTCCCGCATGGACGGTGCCGGGGCCGTCTCGCAGTTCTTCCGCATCACCCTGCCGCTGTTGAAACACACGATCGTCACCTCGACCACGCTGATGACCGTCGGCTCACTGACCTATTTCGACCTGATCTTCGTGCTCACCGGGGGCGGCCCCGGCAACGCCACCCGGGTGCTGCCGCTGGACATGTACCTGACCGGGTTCCGCTCCTACGAGATGGGCCGGGCCAGCGTCACCGCGCTCGTCCTGGTGGTCCTGGGTCTCCTCATCGCGTTGGGGCTCAACAGGATCACCGGCGTCGACCGAATGGAGTCCGAAATGGAGGGATCATGAGTCGCGCGGTCAGGTCCCGATTCAACGTCATCGGGGCCGTCGCCGGCTGGATCTGGCTCGCCGTCATCATCCTGCCGATCTACTACATCTTCGTCACGAGCCTGCGCCCGCAGTCCGACTACTTCACCGAGAACCCGCTGTCGTGGCCGTCGAACCCCAGCCTCGCGGCGTACGGCCGGGTGCTCGACCACGGCTTCGCCGGGTTCTTCCTCAACAGCGTCATCGTCACGGTCGCGGCGGTCGCGCTCACCCTGGTCGTCTCGCTCATGGCCGCGTACGTCATCGTCCACGGCCGGGGCCGGTTCGGACGCGGGGTCTTCCGGATGGCGTTGCTGGGCATCGCGATCCCGATCCAGGCGGCGATCATCCCGGTCTATTACCTGATCGTGGAGCTGGGCCTCTACGACTCCCTCGCCGCGCTGGTCCTGCCCTCGGTCGCGTTCGCCATCCCCATCACGCTGCTGATCCTGACCACCTTCCTGCGGGACGTGCCGCGCTCGCTGTTCGAATCCATGCGGCTCGACGGCGCCGGCGAATGGACGATCCTGCTGCGGCTGGTCCTGCCGATGTCGCGCCCCGCCCTGGCGGCCGTCGGCGTCTACAACGCGCTGCAGGTCTGGAACGGGTTCCTGTTTCCGTTGGTGCTCACGCAAAGCGCCGACACCCGGGTGCTGCCGCTGTCGCTGTGGTCCTTCCAGGGACAGTTCGCGATCGACGTGCCCGCGGTTCTGGCGGCCGTGGTGCTGTCGGTGCTCCCCATGCTCGCGGCGTACGTCCTGACGCGCCACCAACTGGTGTCCGGCATGACCGCCGGATTCGGAAGATAACCGGAAAGGGCCGCAGAACATGGCAGACAACCTCCGCTGGCGCGACTCGCGGCTGTCGACGGCCGAACGGGTCGCCGCGCTCGTCGACGCCATGACCGTCGAGGAGAAGCTCGCGCAGCTGGGCAGCTTCTGGCCGCCGGGAACCGACGCCGGCGGCGGCGAGGTCGCCCCGATGGAGAGCGCCATGCGCGGCGGCCCCGCGACCCTGGACGAGGCCGCCGCGCACGGGCTCGGCCACCTCACCCGGCCGTTCGGGACGCAGCCCGTCCGGCCGCGCGACGGAGCAGCCCGGCTCGAGGCGGTCCAGCGCCGGATCGTCGCCGACACCCGGCTCGGCATCCCCGCGATCGCCCACGAGGAATGCCTCACGGGCTTCACCACCCTGGGCGCGACCGTCTACCCCACGCCGCTGGCCTGGGCCGCCACCTTCGACCCCGACCTGATCGAGACGATGGGTGCCCGGATCGGCGCCGACATGCGCGCCGTCGGCGTCCACCAGGGACTGGCCCCGGTCCTGGACGTGGTCCGGGACTACCGGTGGGGCCGGGTCGAGGAGACCATGGGGGAGGACCCGTATCTGGTCGCCACGACCGGCACCGCGTACGTGCGCGGTCTGGAGGGCGCGGGAATCATCGCCACCCTCAAGCACTTCGCCGGCTACTCGGCCTCGCGGGCCGCCCGCAATCACGCGCCGGTGTCGATGGGCCCCAGGGAATTCGCCGACATCGTCCTGCCGCCCTTCGAGATGGCGGTGCGGCTCGGCGGCGCCCGGTCGGTGATGAACGCCTACACCGACGTCGACGGGGTGCCCGCCGCCGCCAACCGGGAACTGCTCACCGGCATCCTGCGCGAACGGTGGGGCTTCACCGGCACGGTGGTGTCCGACTACTGGTCCGTGGCGTTCCTCGACCTGATGCACCGGGTCAGCGCCGACCGCGCCGACTCCGGTGTCCAGGCGATCCGGGCCGGCATCGACGTCGAACTTCCCTCGGGGGACGCCTACCTCCGGCTGGCCGCCAAGGTCGCCGCCGGCGACCTCGCCGAGTCCACCATCGACACCGCCGTGCGGAGGGTGTTGACGCACAAGTGCGAACTGGGCCTGCTGGACGCCGAACCCCGCCTCGGCGCTCCCGACCCCGACCGGGACCTGGACAGCGCCGCCAACCGCGCGCTGGCCACGACGGTGGCGGAGGAGTCGATCGTCCTGTGTGCCAACGACGGCACCCTGCCTCTGCCCGGCGACACCCGGCGCATCGCCCTGATCGGTCCCACCGCCGACGACCCGCGCACCCTGCTGGGCTGCTACTCGTTCCCCAACCACGTGCTGTCCCGCCTCGCGGGCAACGAGATCGGCGTCGACGTTCCGTCCCTTCTGGACGCCCTGCGGGCGGAGCTTCCCGCCGCCGACATCGTCGTCGAGCCGGGCGTGCCGATCAGCGACCCCGACCGCTCGGGCATCGAACCGGCCGTGGCCGCCGCGGAGGCGGCCGACGTGTGCGTCCTGGCGGTCGGCGACCTGGCGAACCTGTTCGGGCGCGGCACCTCCGGCGAGGGCTGCGACGTCCCCGACGTGGCGCTGCCCGGCATCCAGGCCGACCTGGTCGAGGCGGTGCTGGCGACCGGCACCCCGACCATCCTGGTCGTCGTCTCGGGCCGCCCCTACGCCCTGGGCGACTTCGCCGAACGCTGCGCCGCCGTCGTGCAGGCGTTCCTGCCGGGCGAGACGGGCGGGGCCGCCATCGCGGGCGTGCTGTCGGGCCGCGTCAGCCCCAGCGGCCACCTCCCGGTGGGCATCCCGCGGCAGCCGGGCGGCATGCCCATCACCTACCTCGCCCCACCCCTGGGACGCGACAGCCACGGCGTGTCCAACATAGACCCGAGCGCGCTGTACCCCTTCGGCCACGGCCTCGCGTACACGACATTCGCCTACGGCGACCTCGGTCTCGACGCCGACACCATCCCCGCCACGGGCCAGGTGCGGGCGAGCCTCACGGTCACCAACACCGGCCCGCGCCCCGGCACGGCGACCGCCCAGCTGTACCTGTCCGACGAGGTCGCCCACGTGACGCGGCCGGTGCGCGCGCTGGCGGGCTTCGCCCGGGTCGACCTCGAACCGGGGGAGGCCCGCACGGTCACCTTCACCGTGCACGCCGACCGCACCTCCTTCACCGGGGCCGACCTGACCCGCGTCATCGAACCCGGCTGGTTCACCCTGGCCGCGGGCGGATCCAGCGAGGACCTGCCCGCGACGGCGAGATTCGCGATAACCGGTCGCGCCACCATCACACCGGGCCGTCAGGTCCTGACGACCCCGGCCAGCCTCGGCACATAACATCGATGAATGACGATATTGACGTCCTGGAGGCGAGACGGCTACGCGGTACTCGGCGAACCGTTGTTCTCCCCGGGTCGCTTCGACGACCTGACAGGCATCTTCGAGGAGCACCTGGCCGAGCACGGCGAGCGCATCTTCGACGAGCTGGACATGCCGCACCGCCGCGACGAGCGATTGCTGGAACTGCTTCTCAACGAGCGCCTGCTCAACCTGGTCGAACCGATCACCGGGCCGGACATCGTCCTGTGGTCCTCGGGATTCATCTGCAAACTGCCATTCACCGGCCCGCGCACGCCCTGGCACACCGATGCCGCGTACTGGGAGGGCCGCTTGGACAACGACGAAGGAATCGTCACCGTGTGGTTGGCCCTCGACCGCTCCTCGGCCGACAACGGTTGCATGCGCGTCATCCCGGGCAGCCATAGGCACGCGCCCCGCCGGTACCGGCAACGCGGCCCCGACGACACCTTCTTCCGCACCGAGGCCGTCGACGTCGACGAATCGACCGCCGTCGACCTGGAGCTGGAGCCGAACCACTGCTCGCTGCACGACGGCCGGATCCTGCACGGCGCGAACGCCAACACCGGCCCGCACCGGCGCGCCGGGTACACCATGCGATACCTGCCCGCGACCACGAGGATCATTCCCCAGCGCAATCGCGGCCACGACGTCTGGCTGGCCCGCGGCGAGCCGGTCGCGGACAACGCGTACGTCAACGCCTGACACGGCGGCACCGTCCGCTTCCCCATGACCCACTGTCGAGAGTGCACCTCGGCCGCCCGTCCCGCCGACTCGGCCCGTTATGGGGATGGCCCCGTGTCGCCCGTCGCCCATATGCTGTCGTGCAACGGAATCAAGAAACACGGACTTCACAAGGGACGCTCATGGCAATCAAGATCGGCGGGCGGACGCTCGCCGTCGTGGGCGTGGTCGCGGCTCTGGCCATCGCGGCTGGCGTTGTAGCGCTGAACCGAGGTGGCGACGCCCGCCCCGATCCCACCAAGACCGCGCTACCCGATGGCGCGTTGGCCGAACAATGGCGCTCCGCCGACCTGTCGGGTTGGGGCGACACGGATTCCGTGTTGCGGATGTGGGCGACCGACGGCCCCGTCGTGGCGGTGACGACCGCCGGGGTGTGGGGCTTCGAAGCCAAGACCGGAAAGCGGCGGTGGAAGCTTCAACCTCCCGCCACCAGCGGGGCGCCGTGCGAGGCCGCATCCACACCGAACAACCACGGGACCGCGGCCGTGTTGTACGGCTCTGGCGCCGAGAGGTGCGGGAAAGACTTGGTCGTGTTCGATACCCACAGCGGTGACGTGCTGTGGCACAAGAGAGTGCGCGCCGGTGAGGGTTCCGATCCGCCGCGGGTGAGTATCGGGGACAAAGCGGTGACAGTGGACTCCGGTGAGGAACGCGGCGGCACCCACCTTCGATACTCCGTGGACGGTGACAAACTGTCCCTCCCCGCGATCCCCAAAGGACGGAACTGCCCCGACAAGACACGATGGGTGCAAAGCCCGACATACACGCTGGCGGAGAGCCTGTGCGCGGACCAGCTGTTCGCCTTCGACACCCAAAGCGGCAAGCATCGATGGACGCGTTCCCTGGACGGAACCCACATCCCCGGCACGATTGTCGCCGATTCGCCGCTGTCCGTGGCGTCCTACGTGGGAGACGGCAAAGGGCTGACGACGTTCACCGACAAGGGAAAGCTTCAGGCGGACATCGACCTACCTGGCGCTATCAGCGACCGCCCGCACCTGATCGACGACTCCGTCCTGGTCACCCAGGTCGACGGAGACGACGCCAGGTTCGTCGCGGTGAACCTGAAAAACGGCGACGAAGTGTGGCGGAACTCCAGCCTGATCGACGGCATGGCGGTTGGCGCCGATGACGACCAACTATTGGTGCTGGCGTCGATCGACGCCAGAAGCAAGAAGCACATGCCCGACGGCTACGACTGCCAATTGGTCGGGCTCAACCGATTGAACAATGAAGAGTCAGACGAAGGAATCCTTCCGTGTGCGGGAGTCTCGTCGACGATCCACGACGTCGTCGCCACCGACAAGATCGTCTATGTCCTCGCCGATGCCAGAGAAAAGGATTCCGCCGTCCGCCTCACCGCCTACAAACGACCACGGTAGACGCCGCATTGACAGTCCATTGAGTCCCCACAGGAAGGACGTCCTGGTGAACGCGGGAATAATCACGGCGCTGGGCGCCGCGATCGTCGGTGTGGTGGGAACCCTGCTATCGGCGCTGCTGACCCAACGCGCCTCCGACCGCAGCAGACTCGCCGAACTCGACCGTGCCGAAGCGGCCCGATCGCAAGAGCGGCAACAAGAACAGGCCCGCACCGACCTCGAGAAACGCCGCGGTGACTACGCCCGACTGAACACCGCGGCACGTCAATACCTGATGGCCCAGACCGACCACATGCACGCCCTGCGCCAGGGCAACGACCCCTCACCGACCAGCGCCGCGCTCGACGCCGCCCGACGGGCGTACCAAGCCTGCTATTCCGAAGCCCAGCTTCGCGTGCCCAACAGCGTGCTGTCGGCGGCATCCAAGGTCAACCGGTCCCTGAACGCCACCTACGGCATGGTCAAGCGCCTTCAAAACGACGAGGCCGACGACAACGAATCCCACCACACCGTCCAGATGCGAATCAACGACCACTGGGACCAGATCCGAACGCTTCGAGACCACATGCGCGCGGACCTGGGAATCACCGAGTAGGTGCACCCGTATGTCAGGTTCCGCGCCTGACGGGCGCCCCCGCCAGGCGCGGAACTACCGTGCCGCCGGTCGGGTCAGGGGTAGTTGACCAGCGTGGCGACGTTGTTGCCGCCGTCGGAGGGGCCTCCGGTGGTGTTGATGATGTTGCGGATCGTGCCGGTACCGCCCAGGGCGACGGTCGTCATGTCGTGAAACTTCACCCCGGACGCGTCGGGGACCTCGAGGGCCCGGGCGGCGGTCACGGAGGGATTGACGTTGAAGAAGCAGTAGCTACCCAGGCCCCAGGCCTCGTGACTGGTCACCGAATCGCCCACCTTGTAGGCGGCGTATCCCTCGGTGTCGCCGTTCATCCACGCCGACTGGTCGGGCGGGTCGTAGGGCATCTCGTTCTGATAGAAGTACGTCCGCCCTCCGTTGCCGTTCCAGAGAGTCTGGTACTCCTGATAGTGCTCGACGAACAGGCCGTACATCGTGACGTCGTCGCCGTTGACGATCATCCCGTTGGCCGCGGTGTTGTCGTTCCAGCCCACGCCGTCGCCGTGGTCGGCCCGCCAGATCCACATGTGATCGCCGATCACGTCGCTGCTGTTGATGACCAGGCTCTTGGCGGCCTTGCCGACACCCGCGCCACCGACCCGGAAGAACACGTCGTGCAGCGAGGTCGGATTGTCGGCGTGGGAGGCCGACGAGCCCTCGGGCCCGACCTCCATCAGGACATCGGAACTGGTGCCGCCGG
>NZ_DASQPW010000305.1:0-16689 GCF_035643755.1 Stackebrandtia sp.
CGGGCGGCGGGTGCGCGCGGCCAGCACCGCGACCAGCGCGGCGAGCTCGTCCGGTTCGGGGGTCCCGGCGGTAACGCGGATGTCCACGCCGGTCATCTTTCCAGATCGAATTCGCGGTTGACGCGCTCCCAGAAGCCGTCGCGCACCCAGATCCGGGCGCCCGGGTGGTCGCGCAGCGAATAGCCCAGCTCCTTTTCGGCCTCCACCAGCAGCTCCTTGTCGATGACGGTGGGCAGGGTGGGGCCCGGCAGCAGGTCGGCGATGTTCTCGCGGCCCCGGGTGAGGATCCACTTGTGCGCCACGTACTCGCCGATGCCGGAGACGGTCTCCTGGTCGAAGCGGTCGCCGGTGGTGGTGCGCACGAACGACGGGCGCGCCTGCTCGGCCACCTCCAGGGCGTCGGCGGCGCTCATCGTCACCGCCACCGACTGGCGGGCGCCGAACACCGAGGCCGGCGACGGCTGTTGCGGTTCCGGCTCGGCCATCGGCGCCCCGACGATCTTGGCCGAGGCGGCGGCGGCCGTGCCCAGCTTGGTGAAGAAGGGCTTGCAGAACTCGGCGGAGATCTCGTCGAGGGTGTCGGCCTCCCACAGCAGGCGCTCGGCCTGGTTGGTGCCGTACGGCGGTTCCACGCCCCACACGTGCACCCTGACGCCGTAGGCCTGGGCGATCTCCACGGCGGGGACCATGTCCTCGTCCCCGGCCAGGAGGATCGCCTCGCTGATGGCGCGGTGGCGCGACAGCTGCTCCAGGTCGGTGCGGATCATGGCGTCGACGCCCTTTTGCTGGCCGCGGGAGTTGAGGTTGCCCAGGCGCACCTTGACCAGCGCCATCGGCGCGATCACCCGCTGGTCCACGGTGGGGACGCGGTCCCGGGCGGCGTCGAACCAGTACACCCGCAGCAGCTCGCCGCTGGGCAGCTGGTCGGCGGCCCGGGCGATCAGCGTCTTGATGAGTTTCTCGGCGTCAACTTTGTATTCGCGGCGGGAGGTGGCGCCCAACAACACCTCGGCCGCCGCGGCGTACAGGTACCCGACGTCGATCAAGATCGCGTAGCGTCGCGAGGCGTTTTTGAAACAATCATGCTCGAGTACCGACATAACCCAACTCCAATGTAGACTTTAAATGGGTCGTGAAGATCACCTGCCCATGTCGAAACTACCGGAATCGGGTGTGGCGCAGCCCACCAACGTGAGGCGTGGGGACACGGGAGTTACAGCGGGATGTTCCCGTGCTTCTTGGGAGGCAGTGACTCTCGCTTCGATCGCAGCAGGCGCAAACCCCGGGTCAGCTCCCGGCGGGTCGTCGAGGGGGCGATCACGCCGTCGACGTAGCCCCGCTCGGCGGCCACGTACGGGTTGCACAGGGTGTCCTCGTACTCGGTGATCAGCTCGGCGCGGCGGCCCTCGGCGTCGTCGGCGGCGGCCAGGTCGCGGCGGTACAGGATGTTGACCGCCCCCTGGGCGCCCATCACCGCGATCTGCGCGCTGGGCCAGGCGAAGTTGAGGTCGGCGCCCAGGTGCTTGGAGCCCATGACGTCGTAGGCGCCGCCGTAGGCCTTGCGCGTGATGACGGTGAGCTTGGGCACCGTGGCCTCCGCGTAGGCGAACAGCAGCTTGGCGCCGCGCCGGATGATGCCGTTGTACTCCTGGTCGGTGCCCGGCAGGAAGCCCGGAACGTCCACAAAGGTGAGAATCGGGATGTTGAAGGCGTCGCAGGTGCGCACGAAGCGGGCGGCCTTCTCGGAGGCGTCGATGTCGAGGCAGCCGGCGAAGTGCATCGGCTGGTTGGCCACCACGCCGACGCTGCGGCCCTCGACCCGCCCGAAGCCCACGACGATGTTCTGGGCGAACAGCGGCTGCACCTCGCAGAACTCGCCGTCGTCCAGCACGGTGGTGATGACGGTGTGCATGTCGTACGGCTGGTTCGCCGAGTCGGGCACCAGGGTGTCCAGGGCGGCGTCGGCGGCGGCGACCAGGTCCTCGGCGGGCGCGTGGTAGTCGGGCGCCTCGTCCAGGTTGTTGCTGGGCAGGAAGCCCAGCAGCTGTTTCACGTAGTCGATCGCGTCGTCCTCGTCGGCGGCCAGGTAGTGGGCGTTGCCCGAGGTGACGTTGTGGGTGCGGGCGCCGCCCAGCTCCTCCATCCCGACGTCCTCGCCGGTGACGGTCTTGATCACGTCGGGTCCGGTGATGAACATGTGCGAGGTCTGGTCGACCATGACGGTGAAGTCGGTGATGGCGGGGGAGTAGACCGCGCCGCCCGCGCACGGGCCCATCACCAGTGAGATCTGCGGGATCACGCCCGAGGCCAACACGTTGCGGCGGAAGATCTCGCCGTACAGGCCCAGCGAGACCACGCCCTCCTGGATGCGGGCCCCGCCGGAGTCGTTGATGCCGACGATGGGGCGGCCGGTCTTGAGCGCCAGATCCATCACCTTGACGATCTTCTCGCCGAACACCTGGCCCAGCGAGCCGCCGAAGACGGTGAAGTCCTGCGCGAACACGCACACCTCGCGGCCGTCGACGGTGCCGTACCCGGTCACCACGCCGTCGCCGTAGGGGCGGTTGGCCTCCATCCCGAAGTTGACGGAACGATGCCGCGCCATCTCGTCCAGCTCCACAAAGGAGTCCTTGTCGAGCAGCAGTTCGATGCGCTCCCGCGCGGTCTTCTTGCCCCGCGCGTGCTGCTTCTCCACGGCTCGCTCGGACCCCGCGTGCAGCGCCGCCTCGCGGCGGGCGGACAGGTCGGCGAGCTTTCCGGCGGTGGAGTGAATATCGATTTCCGGCACGACGGGCATGGTACCGCCCGCTTCCGCACCCGCTCTTGCCTCGGGGCCGAGACACCAATTAGGTTGGGGGAGACAACCGCATCGGCTCGCGACCCGCGAAGGGACCTCAATGGACAGGGCACCGCTCGACGCCGACTGGCTGAGGCAATGGTGCCGACGCAGCCGCATGTGGGCCTCGGTCGAGGTGCTCGACAGCGTCGGGTCCACCAACACCCTGCTGTCCCAGCGGGCCATCGCGGGGGTGCCGCCGGGCACCGTCATCGCCGCCGAGCAACAGACCGCCGGACGCGGGCGCGCCGAGCGCTCCTGGGTGTCGCCGCCGCGGGCGGGCCTCGCGGTGTCGATGCTGTTGCGCCCCACCGTTCCCGCGCTGCGCTGGAGCTGGCTGCCGCTTCTGGCCGGGGTGGCGACCAGCCAGACCATCGCCGAGCTGTGCGGGGTGACCGCCGCGCTGAAGTGGCCCAACGACGTCCTGGTGGGGCCCGAACATCGCAAGTGCGCCGGCATCCTGTCGGAGGTCGCGGCGGGTTCGGTGGTGGTGGGCATCGGCCTGAACGTGTCGCTGCGGCGCGAGGAGCTGCCGCGCCCCGACACCACGTCCCTCGAGCTGGAGGGCGCCGTCGCCGTCGACCGCGCCCGGCTGCTGGCGGCCCTGCTGGATCGGATCGCGCGCTGGTACACCACCTGGGAGGCCACCCAGGGCGACCCCGTGGCGAGCGGGCTGGCCGAGGGCTACCGCCTGCGCTGCCACACCCTGGGCCGCCAGGTCACGGTGTCGCTGCCCGACGGCGGCTCCCTGGACGGCCAGGCCCTGGCCATCGACAACGACGGGCGGCTGCGAGTAAACACTGAGGACGGACATATTTCCGTGGCGGCGGGGGACATTCAACACGTACGGTAAACAGGCTCTAGGAGGTGCTGGGTGATCGACGGCCACGCGCTGGGTGCGGTGGGGTTGAGTCCTGCTGAGGAGGACGCCTATCGGATGTTGCTGGCCCACGCCGATCTGGCGCCGCCCGCCCTCGCCGAGGGCCTGGGCATCCCGATCGCCGAGGCCGACCGCCTGCTGATCGCCCTGACCAACCGCGGGCTGGCCAAGATGGTCGCCGACGACAGCTTCACCGCCGCCCCGCCCGAATCCTCCATTGTGGCCCTGCTCGGCGAGCGCCTCGACGGCCTGCGCCGCGGCTACGCCGCCGTCGACGAGATGGAACGCGTCTACCGCGCCTCCCGCGCGGGCTACGGCGGCGTCCCCAACTCCGAGACCATCACGGGTCTGCGCGCCATCGCCTCCCAGCTCACCCAGCTCAACGCCCAGGCCCGCCAGGAGGTGCGCATGTTCATGCGCCACCCCATCATCACCACCGACGGCGGCAACATCAGCGATTCCCCCGCCGACGAGTCCATCCGCTACCGCACCCTCTACGAGAAGGCGCTGCTGGACGACGCCGACGTCCTGGAACTCATCCGCCGCTCCGCCAAGCGCGGCGTCCAGATCCGCTTCGCCGGCGCCCTGCCGGTGAAGCTCCTGGTGGTGGACGACCGCATCGCCCTGATCATGGGCCCCGGCACCCAGCCCGTGGCGCTGCGCACCGAACACCCCGCCCTGGTCGCCTGCGCCGTCAGCCTCTTCGAGCAGATCTGGTCCACCGCGGTGCCCGCCCCGATCAACGGCGACGTCGCCATCGGCCCCCACGCGGTCTCGGGACCGTCCGATCCCGACGATCGCCTCCTGCTGTCCCTGCTGCTGGCGGGCCTCACCGACCAGGCCATCGCCGCCCGCCTCGGCGTCGGCCTGCGCACGGTGCAACGCCGGGTCCGCGACCTGATGGACGCCGCCAGCGTCGACACCCGCATCCAGCTCGGCTGGCAGGCGTCCCGAAAGGGATGGGTGGTTTAGACCCGGCTCGACGCCGCCGATGCGGTAACTTCGTGTCGAGGGGTTCACGCGCGCGGCGGGGGAAGAACATGAGGTTTCCGGACAATCTGCTTGCCGAGGATGAGAAGGTCGTCCTCAATCTTCGTCCACACTGGATCCAACTTCTCGGCCCCGTCATGTGGTTCATCGTCTTCGCGGCGGTCGGCGTCATCGCCTCCAGCGCGATCCGCGACTCCTGGGGCTCCTGGGCCTCCTACGCCCGCTGGATCGTGGTGGCCCTGGCCGTCATCGTGATCCTGTGGCTGGCGGTGATCCCCTGGCTGTCGTGGATCACCACCCACTACGTCTTCACCACCCACCGCCTCCTGCTGCGCTCGGGCATCATCACCCGCAAGGGCCGCGACATTCCATACGCGAGGGTCAACGACGTCTCCTTCGAACAGTCGGTGCTGCAACGCATGATGGCGCTGGGAACCCTGGTCGTGCAGTCGGCCAGCGAGAACGGCGCCGTGGTCTTCAAGACCATGCCGAAGGTCGAGATGGTTCAGTCCACGTTGTACAAGCTGGTCGAGGAGGACCGCGACCACCGCGCCGGTGTCGACGACTCGGGCGGGATCTGAGGTCAGCCCTCGCGCGCGGCGAACCAGCCGCGAAAGCGCATCCGCAGCACGACCCTGTCGCGGTTCTTCGCGCGCACCTCGCCCTCGAGGGTCACGGTTCCCAATCCAGGGCGGGATTTCGAGGTTTGTCCGTCGACAATGGTGACGGTGCCGGTCAGCTCGTCGCCGGCGTAGACCGGGGCGGTCCAGCGCATCTCCTCCAGGCCGGGGGAGGCGTCGGCGGCGGCCCGGGACAAGACCGCGTCGGCGTACATCCGCATGAACAGGCAGGCGGTGTACCAGCCGCTGGCCGTCACCGCGCCGAAGGAACCGGCGGCGGCGAGGTCGTCGTCGAGGTGGTACCACTGTGGATCGTAGCGGGCCGCGAAGGCGCGCATCTCGGTGTCGTCCACCGTGACCGGTCCGAGCTCGAAGGAGCGGCCGGGGTGGAGATCCTCAAAGAACAGTGTCGCGACGTCGCCGGTGCCCGAAATCCGCATGGGGCGACATTACCGGCGGCGGTGGCACTTTTCCGTGGCGTCGGTCTCATCCAGGCCGGTGGCCAGGATGTCGGCGAACGCCGAGTCGACCCCGCGGGCCGCCGACGCCTCGGCGACCTGCTTGCCGCCGAACACGAAGCTGCGGTAGGCCCAGAAGCGGAAGACGGTGGCGATCACCAGGCCGGCCACCTTGGCGACGTTGAACTCCAGGACGTCGGAGTGCTCGTCGAAGCCCATGCCGTAGCGCGCCACTCCCAGGATCGCCGACTCGATGACGAACCCGGCGACGTTGAACAGGAAGAACAGGGTGTACTCGCGGCGCAGCGAGGTCTTGGGGAGGTGGCGATACGTCCAGTGGCGGTTGAGGAAGTACGAGCAGGTGGTGGCCGCGACGGTGGCGACCACGTTGGCCTTGATCGGGCCGATGCTCAACAGCACGTTGAAGATCACCATCGTGATGACGGTGTTGACGCCGCCGATGCTGGCGAACTTGATGATCTCTTCGGCGAGGGGCCGCCACCGCCGCGGCAGTCGCTGGAGAAAACGCACGGCGACCACCCTACGCGCGGTGGTTTCGGGGAGTGTGGGCCTCGGCCGAACGGCCAGGGGTCAGCCGGTGACGTCGCGGCCGGCGCGGGCGGACGGCTTGTCCGCGAACACCCAGGTTCGGTAGGAGTAGAAGCGGAACATCGACGCGGTGCCCACGCCGATCACCTTGGCGAACAGGTTGAGCGCCACCCAGTTGTCGAAAACGGACGGCCAGCGGAGGTTCAGCCAGTTGTACAGCGCCACCCAGATCAGGTTGATGCCCAGGCCGACGGCGTTGAACAGGAAGTACCAGAAGTACTCGCGGTGCAGGCCCCCGCGCGGGCGGTCCCGCCAGGTCCAGTAGCGGTTGCCGACGAAGGCCACGCTCGCCGACAGGGTCGTCGACACCACGGTGGCCAGGATCGCGCCCATGCCCCACGCGTAGTGGGCGACGTTGAAGAGCACCAGGTCGACGGCGTAGGCGATCGAGCCCACGCCGACGAACTTGCCCGCCTCGTGCCGCAGCCGCAGCACTCGGACGCGCAACGACGGTCGCGGTTGCGAACTGGACGCGGTCACCGGTACCTCTTTTGCCTCGAAGCGGTGGCGTCATTGTCATACATGCTTCGACGCGCGTCGGCACAGGCCGGTTTCCCTGTTGTTTACGGTGGCGAGGTGGACACGGCGAGTACGCCTATCTCCAGCGGGTCGTAGCCGGTGTACAGGACGGCGTGCGACTTCGCGGAGTTGGAGGCGCTGACGGCGCCCACGTCCACGCCGAGCGTGTTGAAGCCGGCCCCCTCGACGGCGGAGGCCGAGCAGCCGTGGCCGAGATTGCCCGCCTGGCCCACCGTGGTGGCGTCGATCTTCAGGTTGTCGCCCATGAGCGAACGATCGCCGTCCCACAGCGTGTAGTCGATGCGGGTGTCGCCGGACTGCGGCAGCGTGACGCTCAGGGTGTCCTCGGCGCGCGGCTGGGCCAGGCCCTCGTAGACGGCGGTCTCGCGGGGCGCGGCGCCCGGCACCTGGTAGACCACGGTCAGGCTCCAGCCCGCGTACTGCATCGGGCCGCACGGCAGCTGGTCGTCGTCGACGCCGACCCAGTAGGTTCCCGAGCCGCCGATCATCCCGGTGACGTCGGCGACCGACTCGTGCACCGGACGCGCCTGTCCGGACCACGAGTAGCTCGCGCCCAGGCCGTGCCAGCCGCCGCCGGGGGTGGCGAGGCTGACGTGGGAGATGGCGGAGTCGCCGGAGGTGGCCCAGTGCAGGCCCGCCCACATCACCCGCGCGCCCGCGGGCAGCGAGAGATTCGCCCCGCTGGCGCCCCAGTGCCGGTCGATGCCGGAGGGGGCGCCGGACGCGTGGTACGGGTGCATCAGGGAGGTCTGGTTGTCGGACGCGCCGTCGCGGCAGTGGGGCTCGGGGTGGCAGGTCAGCAAGGTGTTGCCCGCGTTGCCGATGCCGGTGGCGTCCTCGGAGGCGAAGGCGGTGCGCATGCCTGCCGGGGCCACCGGCACCCGCAGCTGCTTGTCGCCGGACAGGCCCGCACCGGACACCGACACGTCGAAGACCTGGAAGCCGCTGATCTCCAGCGGCACCGACACCGGGACCTTGGCGACCGTGGAGCTGCCGGGGGACAGCGGCCCGCGCTGGCACCTCGCGGTCGACCCGTCGGCCAGGCACTGCCAGCCGTCACCGGCGCTGCCGCCGACCGACGTGATGCCCTCGGGGAGCTTCACCACCAGCGAGGTGGAGGCGGTGGCGGTGTCCAGATGCGGAATGCCGACGGTGTTGTGCGCCGACTCCGTGGTCTTCTTTTCCTTCTGCTGCTTGGGGGCCCGGATCGTCACCGGCAGGCTGCCGCGCTGCCCGGAGACCAGGCTGGAGCCGGACGGGTCGGTGTTGACCGTGAGGTCCGGGTTCGGCGGCTTCTTGTCGCCGGGCTTCTTGCCCGGGGGCGGCTTGTTCTTGTCGTGGGGTCCGGGCTTGTCGTGCCCGGGCTTGTCGCCGGGTTTATCGGGCTTGTCCGGCTTGTCGTCGGGCGGCGTGCTGGTCGAGGAGGGGGGTTCGTCGGCGTTGGGCGGTGGCGGCGGACTGGTGTGGAAGGCCACCAGGATGAGCGCGACGATCGCGGCCGCGGCGGCGGTGCCGCCCGCGATCGCGCCGCCCTTGCCGCCCATCTGCTGGGCGATGCGCCGGATCCAGTTGAAGCCGCGGCGGAACCAGTTGCCGATCGCGGCGAAGGGGGCGAGCCAGGCCGCGGCGATCGCGCCCTTGGCGGCGGCACCGCCCAGGTAGATCGGTGCGGCGGCGCCCAGGACGAGCGGGGCCAGCACCCCGCGCATCGAGGAATTGACCTCGGTCAGTTCCATGTACAGCAGCTTGCAGGCGGTGCACTCCTCGAGGTGGTCGTCCACCTTGGTTTCGTCCCGGTGGGACAGTCCACCCCGGACGCGCGCGCCGAGCCGGTCGGCGGTCCAGCGGCAGGTGGCCGCGGGCGAGTCGGCGATGTGCTCCTGGAGGTACATCTGCCGCAGGCGTTCGCGGGCCCGGTAGGCCAGCGCCGAGACGCCGTTGGCGGTGAGGCCGAGCAGCGGCGCGACCTGCGCGGCCGTCTCGCCCTCGACCTCGGTGTGCCACAGCACCATCTGCCAGCGCTCGGGGAGGCGGTGGAAGGCGCGGGCCGCGTAGCGGCGCTCCTGCCCGGCCACGGCGGTGTCCTCGAACTCCTGGCCCGGGTCGTGGCGGGTCATGTCGTCGGTGAACTCGACCTTCTTGTCGCGCCGGGTGCGGTCGTAGAAGGTGTTGCGCAGGGTGGTGAGCAGGTAGGCGCGGAAGGACAGGTCGGGGCCGCGTCCGTCGCGCAGGGTCGCCAGCATCTTGGCGAAGGTCTCCGACACGAGGTCGTCGGCCTCGGCGGCGTCCCGGGCGAGGATGCGCGCCAGCTTCTTGGCGGCCTGGACGTGCCGCTCGTACAGCTGCCCGTACGCGGTGGTGTCGCCGCCGCGGGTGGCGGTGATGAGCTCGGCGTCACTGGGCTCGTCGACGGTGTCGTTGGGGCCGGGGGCAGGCTCGTCGGCGTGCTGGGATGCCATGTGATGCTTGGTCTTTCTCAGGTGTGATGCTCCCCACGGGGAACCGGACAGATACGGGCTGTTCATCACAGTAAAGGAAAGAGCGTCATCGCGGTACCCGACGCGCGTCGCAGTTGCGTCGGAAAATCGACAGTCTCACTCTAAGTAAATGACTCCTCACTGTTGGGACGGTTATGAACACGCTGCATTGGTTCCTTTGTGGCCGAACGAGGGAGTTCGCCACCGACGCGCTCGCCGATCTGCGCGAGCGGCTGGAAACTCTGTACGCCACGGGACGCGCCCGCGAGCACGCGCTCGTGGTGGTGTCGGGCTCGGGGGACGCCGAGGGATTCGACGGGTTGGCCCAGCGATTGACGTACTCGCGGATCCTGTCGGAGGTGATCGGCGCGGCCGTGACGTTGACCGCGTCGGGTCTGGCCATGGCGTTGATCACTCGTGACGATCGGTTGTCATCCATTGTGGCCAAGCTGCGGATGCGGCTGGGCCGCGTCACCGGCCTGGGGCGCCCGCCCCGGGTCTGGCTGGAGGGGCTCCCCGGCGAGTTGCCCCTGGCCCTGGAACTGCTCGACGAACTCGCCGAATAGCCTTGTCGTCGTGGATCTTCACACTCAGCTTCCCGTGGTGGGCATGGTCGGGGGCGGGCAGCTGGCCCGCATGACGCATCAGGCGGCGATCGCGCTGGGGCAGTCGCTGCGGCTGCTGGCGGCCTCGCCCGCCGACTCCGCCGCGGTGGTCGCCCCGGCGGTGCGGATCGGGTCGCACGAGGACCTGGAGGCCCTGCGCGCCTTCGCCAAGGACTGCGACGTGGTGACCTTCGACCACGAGCACGTGCCCAACGCGCACCTCGAGACGCTCGCGGCGGAGGGCGCGGTGGTGCGCCCCTCCGCGGCGACGCTGGTGTACGCGCAGGACAAGGCGGCGATGCGCCGCCGCCTGGGCGAGCTCGGCCTGCCGATGCCGCGCTGGGCGAACGTCTCCACGGTCGCCGACATCGAGCGCTTCGGGACGCCGTGCGTGGTGAAGACCGCCACGGGCGGCTACGACGGCAAGGGCGTGTTCATGATCGACGACGCCGCCCAGGCCGCCGAGCTGGTGGCCGCGGGCGTGCCGCTGATCGCCGAGGAGCGGGTGCGGCTGCGGCGCGAGCTGGCGGTGCAGGTGGCGCGCTCGGCGCGCGGCGAGACCGCGGTGTACCCCGTGGTGGAGACCGTGCAGCGCGACGGCATCTGCACCGAGGTGATCGCGCCCGCCCCCGACCTGCCGAGCGAGGTCGCCGACGCGGCGCGCGCCATCGCCGAACGCGTGGCGTCCGCATTGGACGTACAGGGAATGCTGGCGGTGGAGCTGTTCGACACCGACGACGGCCCGCTGATCAACGAGCTCGCCATGCGCCCCCACAACAGTGGACACTGGACGATCGAGGGCGCCCGCACCTCCCAGTTCGAGCAGCACCTGCGCGCGGTGCTCGACTACCCGCTCGGCGAGACCCAACCCACGGCCCCGATCACCGTGATGGCCAACGTCCTCGGGGGAGAGCCCGGCGGCTCCCGACTGGACGAACGCCTGCAACGCCTGCTCGCCGAGGACCCCGGCGCCCGCGTCCACCTGTACGGTAAGGACGTCCGTCCCGGCCGCAAGATCGGCCACGTCACGGTGCTCGGCGACGACCTCGCCGAGCTGCGGCGGCGGGCGGGACGCGCGGCGGCCTGGCTGCGCGACGGGAACCCGGAAGGACTCCACAAGTGAGCGACGCGAACCGACCCTCGGTCGGCGTGATCATGGGCAGCGACTCCGACTGGCCCGTCATGAAGGCCGCGGCCGACGCCCTCGACGAGTTCGATGTGGACTACGAGGTGAGGGTGGTATCGGCCCACCGCACCCCCCACGGCATGCTGTCCTATGCCGACGGTGCCGCCGATCGGGGCCTGGAGGTCATCATCGCGGGCGCGGGCGGCGCCGCCCACCTGCCAGGCATGGTCGCCTCGGCCACGGTCCTGCCCGTCATCGGCGTCCCCGTTCCCCTGAAACACCTCGACGGGATGGACTCGCTGCTGTCCATCGTCCAAATGCCCGCGGGAATCCCCGTGGCCACGGTGTCGGTGGGCGGCGCCCGCAACGCGGGCCTCTTGGCGGTGCGCATGTTGGGCGCCAAGGATTCCCGTCTGCGCGACAAACTGCGGGCCTTCCAATCCGACCTGGAGACCATGGTCGCCGACAAGGACGCCAAACTGCGGCAATCCCTGGGGGACAACACCTCCAGCTAACCGTGACTCCCCCTGCCCTGCGGGCGGTGGCCTGCGGGCGAGCGACCGCAAGACGGGTCGCGGGGACAACCAGGCGTTTCCCACTGCGACTCCCTCCCGTCGGGCGGACGGGGTGCCGCGGCGGAACAGGGGCGGCACCGAGTCCAGAACGTGGTGCCATGCACCGTCCCCACTGGAGCTGGCGACCACACCTCGCCATGGCCGAGCGGTGGTGCGTCTGCGTCCAGGACACGTCGGTGTGCGTTGTCCCCATTGGGGGGCGTCTTCACTACGCCGCGGCCGAGCGGGTGTGCAACCGCGACCAGGATGCTGCGGATTGCGTTGTCCCCATGGGGAGGTGATGTCCTCTCCTCGCCATGGCCGAGCGGGGGTGGAACCGAGTCCAGGACGCACTGGTGTTCATCGTCCCCACTGGGGCTGGTGCCCCCACCTCGCCATGGCCGAGTGGGGGTGGAACCGCGTCCAGGACGTAGTGCTATGCACCGTCCCCACTGGAGGTGGCGCCCCCACCTCGCTATGGCCGAGCGGGTGTGGAATCGCCTCCAGGATGCTGCGGATTGCGTTGTCCCCACTGGGCCTGGCGTCCCCACCTCGCCGCGGCCGAGCGGGGGCGGGACCGCGTCGAGGACGCGTTGGTGTGCACCATCCCCACTGGAGCTGGCTCCTTCACCTTGCCGCGGCAGAGGGAGGTCTTCGGAGTCCGCGCCTTGGCCCGACCGCGAAGCCTTACGCGACCGCGGGATCGGGAACGGGAGTGACGCGGGTGCGGGATGCCCAGCGGGCGACGGCGGGGATGGCCATGCCCGTGGCGGCGAAGATCGCTCCGAACAGGACCCAGCCTGGCAGTCCCCAGCCGACCACGGCCGTGGTGAGCAGGGCGGGCGCCGCGATGTCGGCGATCTGGAAGCCCGTGAGGAACAGGCCCTGGTACTGGCCCTGGGCGTGGGGTGGCGCGAGGTCGTAGGACAGGCCCCAGCCGCCCGAGGCGTGGAGGAGCTCGCCGATGACGTGGACCGCGGCGCCGAGGGCCAGGGCGACGGCCGCGACCCAGGCGGGTTCGCCCGCGGCCAGGGCGTACAGGACGCAGGCGGCCAGGAGCAGGAACCCCGCTCGGCGCATGGCGCGGGCCGCGCCGTCGACCGTGCCGCTGCCGCGGCTGGCACGGACCTGAAGGGCCACAACGGAAACGGTGTTGATGACCGCGACCAGGGAGATCACCCAGGCGGGGGCGTTGGTGCGTTCGACGACCCACAGGGGGATCGCGACGTTCTGGATTCCGAAGTGGATGTTCATGATGGCGTTGAGGACGGCCAGGGTGAGGAAGGGGCGGTCGCGCAGCGCCGTCGACATCGACTCCCTGGCCGAGGACTCCCTAGGCGGGAGCTTGGGAACGCGGAGGTTGAGCAGCGCGCCGACGACGTTGAGGGCCGCGGCGATCGCGATGAGTCCCATGTAGACGGCACGGACGTCGTAGTACAGCGCGATTCCCGCCAGCGGCGCGCCGATCGTCCAGCCGCCGTTGGTCACCGCACGCAGGTAGGCGCGGGTGCGGACGCGCTGCTCGGCGGGGACGCTGCCCGCGATCAGGGCGCCGCGCGAGGCCTGGGCCGAGGCCTGCGCGAAGGCCGCGGCGCTGGCCACCAGGACGAAGGCCCACCAGTGGTGCACCAGCAGGTAGCACAGGATGCAGGCGGCGGCGGTCATGCCCGCCACCACGGTGATGAGGCGCGGGCCCACCTTGTCGGCGAGGTGTCCCATGGGGACACCCGCGAACAGGCCGACGACGGCGGCGATCGTCATGCCCAGGCCCACCTGGGCGGCCGACAACCCGACGGACTGGTGGAAGAAGACCACCGACGCGGTGACGAACAGGCCGCGGCCGATGGAGTTGACGAGGGAGGAGTAGGTGAGCGCGCGGGCGGGTCCGGGGTCGGGGAGCAGCTTGGCGAGGCGGGCGGTGAGCGGACGGGGCATCACCCCAGTTAACAGTACACACGTACTGTTTTCAATCGGCCGACGCCGTGATCCGCGCGACACGCCGCGCCCGCACCAGACTTCCCGCCGCCAGCCCGACGCCGATCCCCAGCGCCGCCGTCACCAGGCCGCGGGCCAGATCCCCGCCCCAGGGCGTCGGCGTGACGGCGTTCGACAGCGACGCGAGATGCGAGAACCCCGCGAGCATCGCCACCGCGATTCCCGCGATCCCCAGGGCCAGATCGGCTCCGGGCCTGCGCAGCGCGGCGTAGACCGCGGCACCCAGCGCCGCCACCCCCGCCATGAAGCCCCAGGACTCGTCGGCAACCAGGGCGCCGAACCACCCCGTGCTCAGATCGGCGGCCACAAGGGACCGCCCCACCGCGTCCACCATGGCCGCCAGTCCCGCCGCCCCCGTCACCGCCACCAGGGCCCACCGCGGCCCCTGACGCTCCACCGTGGGCACCGCCAGCGCCGCGACCGCCCCCGCCAACAACAACGCCGTCGCCAGCCAGGTGGACAGCCGCGGCGGCGCCACCCATTCCAGCGTTCCCCTCACGGTGTGGATCGTGGTGCCCGTGCGCAGCTCGATCGTCCAGGTCCCCACCCGCTGATCGCGGTCGGGGTCGGCGGCCACCCCGGGCGGCGGCGCGGCGTTCATCCAATGTGCCCGGTGATCGAACCACCGAAACTCGTGCTGCCCCGAGGCCTTGGCCCACACCGGGGGCGCCGTCACCGACGCCGTCGCGGGCACCGACGGCATCGTCGTGGCGTCGGTGGGGCTGTTGAGATACGCGGCGGGGGAGTACGTGTTGATGTACACACCGGACGGACGCACCTCCGCGTACGGCTCCCCCGAATACCCCAGCACCTCCACCGAGCGCCCCGAGTCGTTGCGAAGCTGGAAGCGGCTCCCCGCCTCCACCAGGCTCACCCGCACACCGTCCAGTGTGTCCTGTGACGTGATGCGCGCCCGATAGTCGCTGTCGGCCACCCGCTGCGTCCCGTGCGCGAAGGCCGTCCCGGGCGCCAGCACGATCGCCAGAAACAGCAATGCCCCGACCAGACCGCGCGACCGAGGTCGGCCGGGATCCGCCGGGGCATCGCTCATGCCTGCCAGGCTACGTGGCGTTACTTCACCTTGTATCCGGCCTTCTTCAACGCCTTGGTGAAGTCGTCGTAGAAGCTCGACCAGTTGTCCAGCTGCTTGCCGTTGAGCACGATGGTCGGTGTCGACGTGATGCCCTTGCCCGTGGTGTGGTCGGTCATCTGGTTGACCCAACCCCGGTAGGTGTCGTTGTCCACGCACTTCTTGAACTTGGAACCCAGGCCGACGTCGTCGGTCTTGCCCAGCGAGACCAGTTTGCCGTCGGTGAGACCGGGGCCGTTCTCCTCGGGTTGGTTGGCGTACAGGGTCTTCGTGTACGCCAGGAACTTGTCCTGCCCCTCGTCCGCCGCGCACACCGCCGCCGACGCCGAGCGGCTGGAGTAGTCGGTGGTGGAGTGCTCGTCCAACAGGCCCAGCGGGTGGTAGGTCAGGTCGATCCAGCCCTCCTCGGCGGCCTTGGTGATGATGTCCTCCGAGCCCTGGACCTGGTTCTGCGGATCACCCTTCATGAACTGCCCACACACCGGGCACATGTAGTCCTCGTACAGCTCCAGCTTGACCTTGCCCTTGCTGCTGCCCAGGCTGAGGCCGTACTGGGAGTGCTTGGCCTTCGGGGTGTTGATGTCGTAGGACTGGTTGAGATACAGACCAACCGCGACGATCGCGCCAATCAGCACCACGACGGCCAGAATGCCTCCGCCGACCATGAACTGCTTGCGCTTCTGCTCCCGCTGTTGCTGCAGCCGCATCTTGCGGGCGGCTTCCTGCTTCTTGTCGTAGCGTTTCGCCATGGCTTAAAAGGTTCTCATTTCGTCGTGAAGATCATCTGATCGGCGGAGAATTTGGTGCGCGGTCGCCAAACCAGCAGGGCCGAACACAGTAGCAGGCCAACGTCGCGCAGGATGTCCCAGATGTAGACCGGGTGCTGGCCCGCGGCGAGCTGGCCGCCGCCGCCGAAGCAGCCGCAGTCGATGCTCAGTCCCCGCGCCCATGCGGCGGAGATGCCGATGATGAAGGCCAGTTGCATCACAGTGGACAATGCGCCGGCGGCCTGGGTGGCCAGGCCGAGGATCAGCAGCACGCCCACTCCCACCTCGAGCAGGGGAAGCCCGATGCCGACCACGCGGGCCAGCCCGGTGGGCAGGATCTGGTAGGCGTTGACCGCGTACACCGACTGTTTCAGGTCGGACAGCTTGATCCCGCCGGCGATGACCCATACGACGCCGGTGAGCAACCGGGCGCCCAGCCCCACCCAGGGCAGGATCTTCTCCGGAGTGGACGCCTTGGCGTCGCGGGTGTCCTCGCTCTTGGTGGTGCTCATTCGGCCTCCTACACGGTTACCGCTTGGCGCCAGGCGTCAAGCAGCTCTTCGCGGGCGCGCGCCACCCGGGATCGGATCGTGCCCACCGGGACATTTTCCACGACCGCCGCCTCGGCATAGGTGAGCCCCACCACCTGAGTCAGAACGAACGCCGCGCGCCGCTCAAGACTAAGACGTCCCAACAGATCCGCAATGTTTACCGCCTCCGAGGCGTCGGGGCTCACCCACACGGCGTGATCGACCGCACGCCGCGCCAGCCCGCGCCGCCGCACCAGGGCCCGGACGTGATCGGCGCAGGTGCGCCGCGCGATGCCCAGCAGCCAGGTGCGCACGCTGGAGCGCGCCGCGAACGACGGCAGGGCCTTCAGCGCGCGCACGAAGGTCTCCTGGGTCAGGTCGTCGGCGGCGTCGCGGTCGGACAGCGCCGCGCACAGCCGCCAGACCTCGGACTGGGTGGCGCGCACGAAGGCCGCCACGGCCGCCGGGTCGCCGTCGCGGGCGGACAGCGCCAGCGCGGTGGCGGAGTCGTCGGACGGGGGCGTCACGGCAAAAACCATACGGTGCGCCATGGACGGGAACTATCCGGCGCCCGACAACGACTATCCCGGCATGAACTGCACCACCGCCCGC
>NZ_DASQPW010000306.1:0-11184 GCF_035643755.1 Stackebrandtia sp.
GCGGTGTCGAAGATGAAGGTGCGGCCGGTGTCGATCAGGTGGCGGCGCAGCGCTTCCGGCCCCGCGATCACCCCGCCGGCGGCGCCCAGCGCCTTCGACAGGGTCGCGGTGACCACGACGTGTTCGGCGCCCGACAGGCCCGCCGCCGCAACGCGACCCGCCCCGTCGGGACCCAGCACGCCGAGGGCGTGGGCCTCGTCGACCAGGAGGATCGCGTCGTGCGCGCGGCAGACCTCGGACAGCTCGGCCAGGGGCGCGGCGTCGCCGTCCACCGAGTAGATCGACTCCACCACCACGACGGCGTGTCCGTTGTGGTCTTTCAGCAGGTCGCGGACGGCGTCGACGTCGTTGTGGGCGGCGACCTCGACGGCGACACCCGCCAGCCCGCACCCGTCGATGAGGGAGGCGTGGGCGTGGGCGTCGCGGATCAGCAGGGTTCCCTTGCGGCACAACGCCCGCACCGCGCCCAGGTTGGCGAGGTACCCGGACGAGTACACCAGCGCCGACGCGTTCAGGAGCTCGCCCAGCCGGGTCTCCAGCGCGGCGTGGGCGTCGGTGGAGCCGCGCACCAGGCGCGAGCCGCCGGCGCCCAGACCGAACGCCTCCAGGGTCTGCGCCGCCACCGACAGCACCATCGGGTGGCGCGACAGGCCGAGGTAGTCGTTGCCCGCCAGGTCGATCACGCCCGACTCGGGCGGCCGCGGCGCGACCTGTCGCCGCAGTCCCGCCCGCCGCCGCAGCTCGGCCTTGCGCTCCAGGGCCGACCACAGACTCACGCGATCGCCTCCCCGAGGTGCGGCATCGCCAACTCCCCCTCACGCGTCGGACATTTCGCGTCAGGCCAACGGTTCACGCGGAAACCCCCCGGCGCCACGGCGACGCCGACTCCCTCTGGCCCGCTTGGCATGTCGCGGCGGATCACGCGTACACCTCGTCGAGGGCGGCCGCCAGGGCGTCGACGAGGAGGTCGGCCTCGGTGGTCTCCAAACCCAAGGGGGGCATGAGGATCACGGTGTCGCCGAGGGGGCGGATCCACACCCCGTGGTCGCGGGCGGCCCGACACACGGCCACGCCCGTGCGTTCGCCGACGTCGCGGACCTCGACGCCGATCATGGTGCCGAGTTGGCGGATCTCGTGGACGCCCTGGTGGGAGGCGATCTTGGCGAGACGGGCGGCGAGGTGACGGCCGAGGTCGGCGGCGCGGGCGACCAGGTCGCGGTCGGCCATGAGGCGCAGGTTGGCCAGGGCGGCGGCGGCCGCCAGGGGGTTGGCGGTGTAGGTGTGGCCGTGGAAGAAGGTGCGGGCGGCGGCGGGAGCGCCGAGGAAGGCGTCGTAGACCGCGTCGGTGGCCAGGACCGCCGACAGCGGGAGGTAGCCGCCCGTCAGGCCCTTGGCGGTGACCAGGAGGTCGGGGACGATGTCGGCGTGCTGGCTGGCCCACATCCGGCCCGTGCGGCCGACGCCCGTGGCGACCTCGTCGCAGATCAGCAGCGCGCCGTGGCGGTCGGCCAGGGCGCGGGCGGCGGCCAGGTAGGAGGGGTCGTAGGTGAGCATGCCCGCGGCGCCCTGCACCAGGGGTTCCAGGATGATGGCGCAGACCTGGTCGCCTTGGGCCGCAAGGATCGCGGCGAGTTCGGCGATGGCCTCGCGGGCGCGCTCGGCGGGCGTCTGGCCGTCGGCGCGCACGCCGGGCGAGCCCGCCTCGATGGTCCGCAGCAACAGTGGACGGTAGGTGGCGTGGAAGAGTTCGACGCCGCCGACGCTGACCGCTCCCAGGGTGTCGCCGTGGTACGCCTCCGCGAGGCGCACGAACTGGGGGCGGGGGCCGCCGGTCTGCACCGAGTACTGGTACGCCATCTTCAGCGCGGCCTCCACGGCGGAGGAACCGTCGCCCGCGTAGAACACCTTGGACAGTCGGCGGTCGCCGCCCGGCGCGACGGCCAGCAGCTCCTCGGCCAGCTCGATGCCCGGCGCGTGGGTGGTACCCAGGAACGTCGTGTGGTCCAGCGTGGACAGTTGGCGGGCGATGGCGGCGTCGATCTCGGCGACGCGGTGCCCGAACGTGGTGACCCACAGGGAGGAAACCCCGTCCAGGTAACGGTTTCCCTCGATGTCGTACAGCCACGGTCCCTCGGCGCGGTCGACGACGAGCGGTTCGTCGTCGAGCCACAGGCTGTGCTGGGTGAACGGATGCCACACCGCCGCGGCGTCGCGTCGTCGCCAGGAATCGCTCGTACCACTGTCCACTGTCGCCCCCTACAGGCCCGAATTTGGAGGATTCATCCAACGTGGCTTGTAGGGTACGACAGGGGCGGCGGTGACAGGGAGATGGCCGACGGCAAGCGATTGCGGCGTGTCAGGGCTTCCATCGCGGGTCGCGGCCCAGATGGGCGATGAGGCGGTCGAGGCGCGGCGCGTCCTCGTCCGCGGCCACGGGCGGACCGAACAGGCCGGGGGGACCCTCGGTGTGCGGGTTGCCGTGGCTCTGGAAGCCCCAGACGTAATCCACCACCGCGCTCGACGGCTCGTACGGCAGCCCGCAGGCCACCGCGACGTCCCAGCCGTGCACCAGCAGCTCCGAGATCGCGACGTTCGCCGCCATGGCGCGCGGCATCCCGAAGGACGTGTCGGGCCCCTCGAGGGAGCCCTCCGCCGACCACGCCCGCGACAGCGACGCCGTGGCGTCGCTCAGCCCCCGGCGCCACTCCCCCACGATCAGGTCGGGCTCGGCGGTGAAGTCGCCCTCGACGCCGCGCCCGAGATCCGCGAAGAACCCCGTGACCTGGTACAGGTGGTTGAGCACGTCGCGGACGGTGTACTCGGTGCACGGCGTGGCCACGGCGAGCTGGTCGTCGGTCAGGGCGTTGGCGACGCCCAGGGTCGGCGCGGCCGCCGCTTCGTACAGATTGGACATTGGCTACTCCTCTCGGATCCGCCAGAGTAGCCGTGGCCTCCGACACCGTGTCTACGGCTTCCAGGCGGGGTCGCGGCCGACCAGACCCACGATCCTGTCCACCGTCGGCGCGTCCTCGGGGACGTCGACGGGCGGCCCGAACGCCTCCATGGTCTGTCCCGTGGCGGCGATGCCGCGCGCCATCTCGTGCACGGCGTCGGCCAGGGCCGCGTCGGGCTCGTAGTCCTGGCCGGTCGCGCGGGCCAGGTCCCAGCCGTGAATCATCAGGTCGAACACCGGCATCATCGCCACGGTCTCGCGCGGGAAACCCATGGCGTTCGTCCCGCCCTCCAGGGCCTCGGGCCGCGCCCACGCCCGGTCCAGTCGGTGCGCCTCGTCGGCGAAGCGCTCCCGCCAGCCGTCCTCCAGATAGTCGGGTGTGGACGAGAAGTCCATCTCCTCGTGCCGCGCGGCCTTCTGGAACTCCATGACCACGTGGAAAAGGTGGTTCGTCAGGTCGCGGACCCGATACTCGGCGCACGGCGTCGGGTCGTCCAGCCGGCCGTCGGTGATGCCCTGGACGATCGGGATCGCCAGGGCGTTGGCGGGGGTGTACAGGTTCGTCATCGTGATGCTCCTTTCGCGCCCCACGCTAGGGCGGCGGCGCATCGCCGTCTTGAACAAACGCGCCAGGCATAGAGTCGAGGTCATGGCCACCGCGCGCCGCGACACCCGCGGGATCATGCACCCGCGCGAGCTCAACGAGCGGGTGAGATTTCGGCGCCGCCTGGCCGCCGAGCCGCTGCGTCCCTATGTCGAGCACTACTGGCTGATCGACTGGGATCTCGATCGGCCCTTCGAGCAGCACGTGGTGCCGCACCCGTGCGTCAACGTGGTGTGGCAGGACCCCGACATCGCGATCGTGGTGGGCGTGGAGTCGCGCCTGTCGTCCACCAAGCTGGACGGCGCGGGCCGGGTCCTCGGCGCCCAGTTCCGCCCCGGGGCGTTTCGTGGATTCCTTGGCGCCCCAGTCAAGTCGCTCAACGATCGCCGCCTCGGCCTCGACGCGGTCTTCCGGGACCACGCGTCGACCGACACCGCCGCCGCGCTGCGGGCGCCCGACGACGACGCCAGGGTCGCGGCGGTGGACGCCTGGCTGCTGGGCCTGCTGCCCGACCCCGACACCGACGCCGACCTCGCCATGCGGCTGGCGCACCTGGCCCGCACCGACCGCTCGATCACGCGCGTCGACGCGCTGGCGGCGGCGGGCGGCGTCTCGGTGCGCTCGCTGCAGCGGCTGTTCGGCGAGCACGTCGGCGTCGGCCCCAAGTGGGTGATTCGGCGCTACCGGATTCACGAGGCGATCGAGCGCAGCGCCGACGACGTCGACTGGGGACGGTTGGCCGTCGAGCTGGGCTACGCCGACCAGTCCCACCTGGTGCGGGACTTCACCGCGGCCACCGGGATGTCCCCGGCGGCCTACGCGCGGCACCTGTCGCGGGAATGGCCCTAGGGCTTCCAGTTCGGGTCGCGCCCGAGCAACCCGATCAGCCTGTCGACGGTCGGCGCGTCGTCGGACACCGCGACCGACTCGGCGAACATCCCCATCTGCTGGCCCTGCGGGGCGAGCTGCCGCGCCAGGGCGTAGACGTCGTCGACCACGCCGGCGTCGGGGCGGAACTCCTGGCCCGTGGAGCGCGCCAGGTCCCAACCGTGCACGGTCAGGTCGAACAGCGGCATCCGGCCGATCACGGCCCGCGGCATGCCGAAGGTCTCCTCGACGCCGTCGGTGGTGCCCGGCCGGCACCAGGCGTCGATCACCTTGCGGGTCTCGGCGGCGAAGCCCTCGCGCCAGTCCCCCTCGAGGTGGTCGGTCTCGGAGGCGAAGTCCATCGGCTCGCCTCGCGCCGACTTCTGGAACTCCACCATGACGCCGTACAGGTGGTTGACCAGGTCGCGCACCGCGTAGTCGCGACACGGGGTCGGGGCGTCCAGCTGGTCGTCGGTCACGCCGCGCACCAGCGGGATCGTCACGGCGGCCGCCGCGTCGTACAGGTCCTTCATCGTGTCCTCCTTCGTGGTGGCAGCACCCTATGCGCGCCCACCGACACCTGCTATTGGCCGAGGTCCCGCAGCGCGTCCTCGATGCCGCGGTGGAAGGTCGGGTAGGCGTAGATCATCTGGCGCAGCTTCGATACCGGGATCTCGGCGTGCACCGCCAGCGACAGCGCCGACAGCACCTCCCCGCCCCACGGGCCCGCCGAGGTCGCGCCGACCAGGACCCCGCGGTCGGTGTCGGCCACCAGCTTGATCACCCCGGCGTTGCCGGGGCCGTGAATCCAGCCGCGGGCGGTGGACGGCACCCGCGCGAGCCCGCATGCCACGGACAGCCCCTCGGCGCGGGCCTGGGACTCGGTGAGGCCCACCGCGCCCACCTCGGGGTCGGTGAACGTCACGCGGGGCACGGCGCGGTAGTCGGCGGCGAAGCCTTCGGCGCCGAGGATGTCGCGGATCGCGATGCCCGCCTGGTACATCGCCATGTGGGTGAAGGCGCCGTGGCCGGTGATGTCGCCGACGGCCCACAGGTTGTCGGCGGCGCGCATGTGTTCGTCGACGGCGATCGCGGGCGCCTTCGGGTCGATGCCGACGGTGTCGATGCCCAGGTTGCCGAGGCGGGCGCGGCGCCCCGTGCTGACCAGCAGGCGCTGCGCGGTCAGGGTGCGGCCGTCGTCGGTCGTCACGGCGAACGCGTCGGCATGGGACACCTTGGTGGCCTTGGCGGAGGTGACGACCTGGATGCCCTCGGACGTCAACACCTCGCGGACCAGCGCCGAGGATTCGGGCTCCTCCAGGGGCAGGATCCGATCGGCGGCCTCCACGATGGTGATGGCGACGCCGAAACGGGCCCAGGCCTGGGCGAGCTCGACGCCGATCGCCCCGCCGCCCAGCACCAGCAGGGAGTCGGGGAGCTCGGCGGCCTCGAGGATCTGGCGGTTCGTCCAGTACGGAGTGTCGGCGAGGCCGGGGATCGGCGGCGCCGCCGGCGCGCTGCCGCAGGCCACCACGACCCCTCGCCGCGCGGTGTAGGTGGTGCCGTCCACGATCACCCGGTTCGGACCGTCCAGTGTGCCCCAACCGCGCAGGAACCTGCCTCCCTTGCCCGTGAGGCGATCCACCGCGATGGTGTCGTCCCACGAGGTGGTGGCCTCGTCGCGGATCCGCTTCGCCACGGGCGCGTAGTCGCCGATGGCGTGACCGCGGCCCGCCGTGCCGTCGACGCGGTTGGTCTCGGCCAACAGGTTGGCGGCGCGGATCGCCATCTTGCTGGGAATGCATCCCCAATAGGGGCATTCGCCGCCGACCAGTTCGCCCTCGATGCCCAGGACGTCCAGCCCCGCCTCGGCGAGCTTCCCGGCGACCTCCTCGCCTCCGACTCCCAGCCCCAACACGATGATGTCGGCTTGCGTATTCACGGTGGCAACCCCTTATCTCGACGCGGTGTCTCGACACACGCTGCCACAAAACGAAATCATGCGCGAGAGGACTCGGTATCCGTTTTCGGCGGCGCTCGTCGCGCCAGGCGTTCGCGCACCACGAGCGCGATCCAGATGCCCACGCCGAGACCGAGCATCCCGCCGACCAGGCGAAGGGAGTGCGCGACCACGGGAAGGCTGATCAGCGCGCCGCACGCGAGGTACAGCACCGTCGCGACGCGCGGTACCGCGCCCGAGCGCCACATCACCACCGACAGCAGGATCGCACCGACCAACACCAGCGCCCCCGGGTAGAACATCGCTCCCCCAGGGAAACCCACGGTGGCGTCCACCAGGTTCATGGCGTGGTGGTCACCGTCCAGATAGGCCCGCGCCAACGGCGGGAACGCGTAGGTGATAACGCCGAGCGCGGGCAGCGTGAAACCCACACCCACGATGGACAACACGGCGGCGGTGATGACGGTGCGCCGATACCTGGTGGCGGCGAGGTACCCGCACAGCACCAACGCGGCGAACAGTCCCGCCACGGTGGCGGCGAGACTCCCGACGAGTTGACCGACGAGATAGCCGGGAGTGGCCAGCAGCCTGGCCTCGGCGGCCGGGGAGGCGCCCGTGCCGACGTTGCTGAGCGTTATGGCATTCCCCAGCGGCTTCAGCCCCGCGGCGACGGGCACCACCCAGATGGCGGCGCGGATCAATCGGTCGACGGGACGGTCGGGTGCGGTGACAGTGGGCATGATCGGTGTACCTCCACGATTACGGGTTCGCTTGCCCGCCAAGGTATGGACGCCGACCCTCGGGGCGCGACACCCGACGGGGCGAAACCGATGCCCTCCCGTGGGGGGACGGGGTTCGCCTCGCGGGGGGATTCGCGGCGCCCCGAACGGGGCTAATGTCGCGGCGTGAAGCTGAGACGACTCGCCTTCAATGCCGTGCCGGTCCTGGTTGTCGGTTACGTGACCCTGGGGATGGTCGCCGACGGCATGCCGTCGGCCCAACCCGTCACGGATGGGATCGCGGTCGGTCTGATAGTGGCGACGGCCCTCGCGCTGTTCGCTCGGCGAACAGCGCCACTGACGATCCTCATCGTCTCCGTTGCGGGAACCATTCCCCTCATGGCGTGGGGGTACGCGCTCGACTATCCGTTCATTCCGCTGGTGTCGTTGTATTCGTTCGCTGAGATAGGACGGCAGAGCCGGTCGCGATGGACCGTGGCATCGGTGGCCTGTGGCGTGCTGGTTGCCGCCGAGGCCTGGATGTGGGTGGGCGCGGGGCCGAGAACGGCGGCGACCCGCGCCGCACTGTGGATGGTGGGATGCCTGCTGGCCTGGCTGATCGGCGACCGCGTGCGGAGCCAGCGTGAAGGAGTCACGGCACTGACCACGAGGGCCGAACGCGCCGAGCGGGAGCGGCGGTTGGCCGTGGCCGAGGAACGCGCCCGCATCGCCCGCGAGCTGCACGACTCCACGGCGCACACGCTCAACGCCATCGCGATGCAGGCCGGCGCCGCGCGATTGTTGTTCGATCGCGAGCCGGCGACGGCCAGCGCCGCGATTCAATCCATTGAGGATGCCGCGCGGCAGTCCATCGGGGAGATCGACGGCTTCCTGCGGACCCTGCGCAACGGCGACGGCCTCCCCGCCGAGCTCGGCGATCTGGACGCGATCGTGCGCGGGCACCGCGCGGCGGGGCTCGACGTCAGCGTGGACATCGAAGGCGAGGTGCGGGGGCTGCCGCGCGCCCTGGACTGGGCCGTGGCGCGCATCGTCGGCGAGGCGCTGACCAATGCCGCACGCCACGGCGACGGCACCGCGACACTTCAGGTGCGTTCCACCACCGACGCGGTGGACGTCGTCGTGACCAACCCGCTCGGCGCCGCCCCCGCGGCGTCCTGGGGTGGCGGCCACGGCCTGGTCGGGATGCGTGAACGCGCGACACTGCTGGGCGGCGAGCTGGATACGGCTAATGTGGACGGCATGTTTCGATTGCGCGCCAGGCTTCCCCGGGAGCGGGCATGACGCTGCGGGTGTTGATCGTCGACGATGACGACCTGATGCGGGCGGGACTGCGCGCCGTCTTGTCCAGCGACGCGACCCTGGACGTGATCGCCGAGGCGGCCGACGGTACCGAGGCGGCCGACCTGGCGGTGCGGCTGCGTCCCGACGTGGTGTTGATGGACGTCCGCATGCCCGGGCGCGACGGCATCGCCGCCACCACCGACATCACCGCGCGCGCCGCGGATGTCCGCGTCCTGGTGCTGACCACTTTCGACGACGACGAATACGTGTTCGCGGCGCTGGCGGCGGGCGCCTCGGGCTTCCTGCTGAAGCGCACCCGACCCGAGGACCTGATCGCGGCGATCCACACCATCGCCGCGGGCGAGTCGCTGCTGTCCCCCGCGGTGACCCGCACCGTCATCGACCGAATGTCGCGGCGGCCCCGTATCGACCCCGCCGCCGCGCGCGGGCTGGATCGCTTGACGCCCAGGGAAAGGGACGTCGTCACCCAGATCGCCCGCGGCCTGTCCAACGCCGAGATCGCCACGACGCTGTTCGTGGAGGAATCCACGGTCAAGACCCACGTGAAGCGCGTCCTCGCCAAGCTCGGCGCCCGCGACCGCGTCCAGGTGGTGATCGCCGCCTACGAGGCAGGTCTGGTCGCGCCGGGCGAGTGACGATTACCGGGCGCGTTCGGCGTCGCCGCGTTCGACGCAGAACTCGTTGCCCTCGGGGTCGGCGAGCACCACGAAGCCCCGCACGCCGTCGGGTTCGCGATGATCGGCGACGAGGGTGGCGCCCACGTCCAGCAGCCGGTCCACCTCGGCGTCGCGGGTGGTGTCGGGGGCCAGGTCCAGGTGGACGCGGTTCTTGACGGACTTGGGTTCGGGCACGTTGATGAACAGCAGGCCCAGGGAGCCGTCGGGGCTGTGGATCGCGTTGGCCTCGTCCTCGGGGTGGTTGGGGTCGTCGAGGTCGCCGGTCCAGCCCGTGACCTTCTCCCAGAACTTCGACAGCCGATAGGAGTCGTGGCAGTCGATGGTGATGTGCCGAATGCGCGCGGTCATCCGCGTCCTCTCTTGTGGTGGGACAAGCCCGGCCAGGCTATCCGACGGGTACCCGCGACACCAGGTTCGTTCGCGTGCCAGGCTGGCGGCATGAGCGAGTTCACGGTCTTGAGCCTCACCACCGATTACGGACTGGACGACGGGTTCGTGGCCCAGTGCCACGGCGTCGCCATCGAGCGGGCGCCGCTGGCGCGCCTGGTGGACGTCAGCCACGCGATCCCGCCCGGGGACGTGCGGCGCGGCGCGGCCGTGTTGGCGCAGACGGTGCCGAGCCTGCCGGCGGGCGTGCATGTCGCGGTGGTCGATCCCGGGGTGGGAACCACGCGCCGTCCCGTCGCCGTCGACACCGGAGCGGGTGTCCTGGTGGGTCCCGACAACGGGCTGCTCGGGTGGGCGGCGGAGGCGCTGGGCGGCGCGCGCCGCGCCGTGGCGCTCACCAACGCCGAGCTGCACCGCCACCCCACCTCCCACACCTTTCACGGGCGGGACATCTTCGTGCCCGTCGCCGCCGCGGTGTTCACGGGGACCGTCTGGGACGAGCTCGGCGACCCGATGCGGGTGGCCGACCTGGTGTGCCTGCCCGAGCCGCGGGTGCGCGCCGACGAGGACGGTTTCGCCGCCGAGGTGCTGTCGGTCGATCGCTTCGGCAATGTCCAGTTGGCGCTTCGCGGTGACGCGCTGGAGAACTACGGCGAGAAGTTCCATATCGGACGGCACCTGGCCACCCGCGGCGACATGTTCGCCGCGGCCGACCCCGGCGCGCTGGTGCTGTTGATCGACTCGGCGGGGCAGGCGACGATCGCGGTCAACGGGGGTTCGGCGGCCCAGGCGCTGCGCCTCGACGCGGGAGACGTGGTGGAGGTCAGCGCCGCGGAGTAGCGCGGCGACGGCGTGCGTCCACTACGGCCACGGACGGCGGTATTCGCCGATCCACAGCTGCGGGGCGCGCATGCGTATCGCCTCGGTCAGGGCCGTGTGCTGATCGGACATCGGGATGGTCTGGCGAAACCGCGAGCCGGGCAGTCCCTGCTGGGGCGGGAGCTGGTTGGCGAGGAAGCGGCGCATGTGCGGCGATTGCAGGTAGACCCCGATCGCGGCCTCGTGCACAAAGACCTCGAACGCGTACTGCGTCGCCAGGCCCGCCAGGAACGGGATCTTCGTCCACGATTTGGTGCACACGCCGATCCCCGCGATCTCCCCCCAACTCACCACTGTGGCCTGTTGCTTGAACAGCCACCAGACTCCCTGGCCGTCCACCGCCACGGCGGGGCGGTTCCGCTTGTAGAACGGCAGCATGACGAGCTTGCCGCCGCAGTACAGCGCGGCGCCGCCGCTGAGCATGGCGACAATCTGGGTCGGGAACACGATCAGGTCCACCATGGGGTAGGCGTCGTTGACGGCGATGAGAACCAGGACGAGCACCCACACCGCGGGCGCGACCAGGAACGCGCCCGTCAGGATCGCGAGCCGCCTCAGCTCCGCGGGGCTGCCGTAGCGGGCCCACACGGCGTCGGGTCCCGGTGCGGCCGTGAACGATCCCGAGTATTCCTCCACGGCACTACCGTAGCCAGCCGTGTCAACCCCGGCGGCCGCCGAGAATCCGTCACTCGTCGACGGTCGGGCCACTGTGGAACTGGCGCATCTCGCCGATGCCCTGGGCGAAGCCGTGCAGCTTCGCGGTGGCCTCGCGCAGCCGCGACACCGTGGGGTCGGAGCCGGAGCCCACCACGCCG
>NZ_DASQPW010000307.1:0-5391 GCF_035643755.1 Stackebrandtia sp.
CGGGCCCGCCGCGCCGACCGTGTCGCGGCGCCGCCGGGCCAGGCGGCCCTACCTGCTGGCGGTGCCCGCGGTGCTGCTGTGCGTCGGCATCCTGTACCCGTTCTTCGTCGGGGTGGGCTACACCGTCTTCAACTTCTCGGCGTCCAACCCGCAGCCCGACTTCGTGGGGCTGAAGAACTTCGCCGACGTGTTCTCCAGCCCCGAATTCTGGGACTCGGTCCAGGTCACCGGCACCTTCGCGGTGATCGCCACCGCCGTGGAAACGGTGCTGGGCGTCGGCGTGGCGCTGCTGCTGTACCGCAGCAGCCTGCTGGGAAAGATCTTCGAGCGGGTCCTCATCGTCCCGCTCATGGTCGCGCCGATCCTGGCGGCCATCATGTGGAAACTGCTGCTGCTGCCGGAGGTCGGCTGGGTGCGTCCCATCGTCGAAAGCATCGGCATCACCGACTACAACGGCACCGACGATCCATTCTGGGCATTCTTCTGGTCCATCGTGGTCGACGCGTGGATCTACACGCCGTTCGTGGCGATCATCGCCCTGGCGGGCCTGCGGTCGCTGCCGAACTCCCCGTTCGAGGCCGCCGCCGTGGACGGGGCGGGCTGGTGGCTGACCTTCCGCCGCCTCACCCTGCCGATGCTGTGGCCGTACGTCCTGGTCGCGGTGATCTTCCGCCTCATGGACAGCCTGAAGATGTTCGACATCATCTTCGGCCTCACCTCAGGCGGCCCCGGCGGCGCCACCACCACCATCCAGATCAACGCCTACCTGGAATCGATCAGCTATGCCCGCTACAGCAAGGGAATCACCTACATGTTCGTCCTGTGGGCCGTGGTCTACGTGATCTCGATGTTCCTGGTCCGCTACCTGCGCAAGGTCCAGACCCGCTCGGCGGGGGTGTGACGACGATGGCCACCACCACCGACCGCGCCACGGCGCGCCGCGCGCTGGCCACCGGCACGCTCGCCAACGTCGCCCTGATCGCCTACTTCGTGTTCTCCCTGCTGCCGGTGGTGTTCATCCTGGCGTTGAGCCTGAAGTCCGACGCGGACCAGACCACCACCTACCTGTGGTTCAAACCCACCTGGGACAACTACAAGACCGTCCTGGGATCCGACGGCGCCGACACCTCGTACGTCCGGTTCTTCATCGCCAGCCTGGTCACGTCCGTCGGCGCCGTGCTGGTGTCGCTGGTCATCGGCATCCCCGCCGCGTACGCCGCGGCGCGATACCGCTTCCGCGGCAGCGACAACCTGATGTTCACCCTGCTGAGCTTCAGGTTCGCCCCCGAACTGCTGGTGATCATCCCGCTGTCGGTCATCTACCAGCAGCTGGGCCTCTACGACACCTGGGTCGGCATGATCTGGGTGCTGCAACTGGTCACCATGCCCCTGGTCGTGTGGATCCTGCGATCGTTCTTTCAGGACTTTCCCGCCGAGCTCGAAGAGGCCGCGCTGCTGGACGGGTACTCCCGCACGCGGGCCTTCATGAAACACGTCCTGCCGCTGGTGCGGCCGGGCATCGCGGCGGTGTGCCTGCTGGCGTTCATCTTCGCCTGGAACAACTTCATCTTCCCGTTCACGCTGACCTCCAGCAACGCGCAGACGGTCACGGTGAGCTCGCTGGCGTACCTGGGCGGCAACCAGGTCCGGTTCAACCTCGTCGCGGCGGGAGCCGTCATGGCCGCCCTCCCACCGCTCGTCCTGGCGCTGCTGATCCAGCGCTACCTGGTGCGCGGCCTGTCATTCGGGGCGGTGAAGGGCTGATGGCGAGCATCGACGTGCGGTCGGTCGGCAAGAGGTTCGGCAAGGTCACCGCTTTGGAGGACGTGTCGTTCTCGGTCGACGACGGCGAGTTCTTCTGCCTGCTGGGGCCGTCGGGTGCCGGCAAGACCACGACCCTGAAGATCGTGGCCGGGCTGGTCGAGCCCGAAAGCGGAACCGTCCACATTGACGGTCAGGACGTGCGCGACGTGGAGCCGACCCACCGCGACGTGGCGATGTGCTTCGAGAACTACGCGCTTTACCCGCAACTCAACGTCTTCGACAACCTGGCCTCCCCGCTGCGCTCACCCCGCATGCGGATGCCCGACGCCGAGGCCCGGCAGCGCATCCAGCACACCGCCGCCCTGCTGGGAATCGACCACCTGCTGGAGCGTTCGGTCACCCAGCTGTCGAACGGGCAGCGGCAGCGGGTGGCGCTCGGCCGGGTGCTGGTGCGCCCGGCGCGGGCGTACCTGCTGGACGAACCGCTGGCCCACCTGGACGCCAAGCTGCGCGCGACCATGCGCGCCGAACTCAAGTCGATCAGCGGCGGCGACACGACCACCACCGTCTACGTGACACACGACTATGTGGAGGCCCTGTCGCTGGCCGACCGGATCGGGGTGATCCGCGACGGCCGCATCCTCCAGGTCGGCACACCCACCGAGGTGTGGTCGGCCCCGGCCAACGCGTTCGTGGCCCAGGCGTTCGGGAAGCCGCGCATCAACCTGGTGCCCGGCACGTTCGTCGCGTCGGACGGCGGTCGGACCTTCGCCGCCGCCGACGACGCGTTCCAGATCCCGATCCCGGCGGTGCTCGGCGACGACACCGACGTCCAGCTGGGAGTCCGCCCCCGCGACCTTCGGCTGCACATCGGGGCCGGGGAGGTACCCGACGGGCAGGTGCGCGTCGACGGATCGGTGTACGTCGCCGAACACCTGGGGCGGCACAGCGAGGTGACGGTCCAGATAGGCCGGTCGCGGCTGTCGGTGGTGGTGCCCCGCGCGGAGGCCTCGCGGCTGTCGCCTGATGACAAGGTAGGTGTGCTGATGAATCCACGCACCGTGCACGTCTTCGCGGCCGGTGCTGAAGGGAAGCGAGTAACACCGTGAACGACACGCAGTACGACAAGGCCAAGAGCCCGCAGCAGCGCCAGAAGCTGATCGCGGAGGTCGTGGTGGAGCGGCGAAGCCTGTCGGCGCAGGAGCTGGCGACCATGTTCGACGTGAGCGTCATGACCGTCCACCGTGACCTCGACGAGCTGGAGCGGCAGGGGGTCGTGCGCAAGTATCGCGGCGGCGTCACCGCGCAGCCGTCCGGTGTCTTCGAATCCAATGTGTCGTACCGCCAGAAGTCGATGCTGAACCAAAAGCGCGCCATCGCCAAACACGCCAGCCGCTACGTCGAACCCGGCATGTCCATCATGCTCGACGACGCCACCACGACGGCGGAGATGATCCCGCTGTTGGCCGAGCTGTCGCCGCTTCGGGTGGCCACCAACTATCTGGAGGGCATGCGCCAGCTCAGCCAGCTCGACGGCGTCGGCCTGATGGCGCTGGGCGGCGACTACGACCCGCTGCACGACTCGTTCATGGGCGGCACCTGCCTGGAGTGCATCGAATCGCTGCGGGTTGACGCGGTGTTCGTGTCGACGTCGGCGCTGTCGGGCCTGTACGCGTTCCACCAGGAGGACCGCATCGTGGCGGTGAAACGCAAGATGCTGGAGGTCGCCGAGAAGCGCTACCTCCTGATGGACAACTCCAAGCTCGGCAAGGTCGCGCTGTACCGCCTGGTGCCGCTGTCCGACTTCGACATGATCATCGTGGACTCGGGCACCGATTCCGCGGCGCTGGCCGAACTGAAGCGCAACAACATCACCTGCGAGGTGGCGGAGTAATGGGCTTTCACGGGGTCGTGTTCGACATGGACGGTGTGATCGTCGACAGCGAACACCTGTGGGAGGAGAGCTGGGTGGCCAGCTCGGCCAGGCGCGGGGTCACCTGGACGGCGGGCGACACGTCCACCGTCCAGGGAATGAGCGCCCCCGAGTGGGCCCGGTACCTGGCCGACAGGCTCGGCGATTCCGCGCTGGCGCCCGTCGTGCGGGACGAATGCGTCAACCACGTCGTCACCTCCGTCCAGGGCGGACAGGCGCCGCTGTTGGACGGCGCGCGGGAGCTGGTCGCCAAGGTGGCCGACCTCGTGCCCATCGCCCTGGCGTCGTCGGCCGCCCGGCCGGTGATCGACGCGGTGCTGGAGGGCAACGACCTGGCCGACCGCTTCGCCGCCACGGTGTCCAGCGAGGACGTCGAACGCGGCAAGCCCAGCCCCGACGTGTACGCCGAGGCCGCCCGCCGCATCAATGTGGACCCCGCCCGCGGCATCGCCGTGGAGGACTCCGGCAACGGGATTCGCGCCGCGCGCGCCGCCGGGTTCCACGTCGTGGCCATCCCCAACCGCTCCTATCCGCCCTCCGCCGACGCCCTCGCGCTGGCCGGGCACGTCGCCGCCGACCACCACGACGCGCTCGACCACATCCTGACCCTGCTGACCTGAAGGGACACGCCATGACCCGGCTGTACAACGATCCCGCGGCCTTCGCCGGCGACGCGGTGGACGGCTTCTGCGACGCGTACGCGCGTTACGTCCGTCGGGTGCCCGGCGCTTCGGGGGTCATGCGCGCCTCGGGCCGCAGACAGGGAAAGGTCAACGTCATCCTCGGCGGCGGCTCCGGTCACTACCCGGCGTTCTACGGCCTGGTGGGGCCCGGCCTGGCCGACGGCTCGGTCATCGGCGACATCTTCACCTCCCCGTCGACCGCGCAGGCCTACCGCGTCGCCAAGGCCCTGGACGGCGGCGCCGGGGTGCTGTTCAGCTACGGCAACTACGCCGGGGACGTCATGAACTTCGGGCTGGCGCAGAACCGGCTTCGCGGCGAGGGAATCGACTGCCGCACCGTCCTGGTGACCGACGACATCGCCTCGGCGGCCCCGGAGTCCACGTCGGACCGACGGGGCATCGCCGGGGGCCTGTGCGTGTTCAAGGCCGCCGGTGCCGCCGCCGAGAGGCGCCTGTCGCTGGACGAGGTGGAACGCGTCGCCCGCAAGGCCAACGCGCGCACCCGCACCCTGGGCGCGGCGTTCGCCGGATGCACCTTCCCGGGCCGCACCGAGCCGCTGTTCACCGTCGACCCGACCAAAATGGAGCTCGGGCTGGGCATTCACGGCGAGCCCGGGGTGCGCACCGTGGACCGTCCCACCGCCGCCGAACTGGCCCGGTCGCTCGTCGAGGCGGTGCTGGCCGAGCGCCCGGACGACGCCGACGGGCGCGCCGCGGTCGTCCTCAACGGGCTGGGGGCCACCAAGTACGAGGAACTGTTCGTGATCTGGAAGGACGTCGTGCCGAGGCTTCGCGACGCCGGGGTCGCCGTGGTGATGCCGGAGGTCGGCGAGCTGGTGACGAGCCTCGACATGGCGGGATGCTCGCTGACGCTGTGCTGGCTCGACGACGAACTGGACGAGCTGTGGCGGGCCCCGGCGGACACCCCGGCGTTTCGGCGCGGCGACGTCTCGCGCCTCGACCCGACAGTCCAGGCCCCACCATCCACTGTGGCCGATAGACCCGCCGACG
>NZ_DASQPW010000308.1:0-2235 GCF_035643755.1 Stackebrandtia sp.
GGCCTCCTGCCCCGGGCCCACCGCGTCGACTCGCTGCTGCGCGGCGACGGCTTCTTCGCCCCCGCCCGCACGGCGTCGCTGGCCGCGCTGTGGCGGGCCACCCGGATGCGCGCCGCCGCCTCCGGCGACTGGCGGGCCACGGTGGACGCGATCCGCCCCCACGTGGACACCCTGTGGAGCGGGATGTCGGAGTCATCCCGAAAACGCTTCCTGGAGCACGGTTCCCGGCTGTGGGAGATCCACCGCCACCGCATGGCGCCGGTGATCGCCACCCAGCTGTCCGGCCTGCGCGAGGAGGGCCGCCTGCACGTGCGCGCCGATCGCGTCGCCGCCATCGACGCCGCCGACGGCGGCGCGCGGGTCACCTTCGCCTCGGGGCGCACCGAGCGCTTCGCCGCGATCGTCAACTGCACCGGCCCCGGGCGGCTCCCGGCGGCCGCCGATCCCCTGGTGCGCGGGCTGTTGGACGACGGCGTCGGCCGCACCGGGCCGTTTCGCTGGGGGCTCGACGTGGACGGTCACGGCCGACTCATCGATCGAGCGGGAAATGTCAACGCCTCGATCCACGTGGTCGGCGCGCTGCGGCGCGGCAGCGCCTGGGAGACCACGGCCATCCCCGAGATCCGCCAGCAGGCCGGCGACCTCACCAAGACCCTTCATCGCGGCGCCGACGTCGATCTGGCGCCCACCCGGACCTTAAGCTCAACGCGCCGCGCACCGCGTCGACCACCTCGTCGACCGTCGACCCGCTGCGCGCCACCGTGACGATGACGTCGTGGCCGTCCAGTCCCGACCGTCTCTTCAGGAAGGTCTCGCGCACCGCCGTCAACGCCACCTCGAGCCTGGCCCCGACGTCGCCGATGCCGCCCGAGCGCAGCCAGGAGCGCAGCACGTGATTGTGGGCGGCGACCACCGCCGCCGCGGCCACCTCGGCCAGCAGCGAGCCGTCGCCCCCCGCGCGTTCCTGGGTGGAGGGATGGGCCAGCAGATACTTGGTGAACAGGCGCTCGTAGCGTGACACCACGGCGATCTCTCGCTCCCGCAGCGTCGGCACCTCCCGCAGCAGCCGGTACCGCGCCACCGAGGCGACCGGGTCGGCAGCGTACATCCGCAAGACCTCCCGGATGCCGCGACACACCACGACCAGCGGATCCTCGTCGAGGCTGGCGCGCCGCAGGACCTCGCCGACCGTCACGACGGTGGAGTCGTGGTCGGGAAAGATCGCGTCTTCCTTGGTGGGGAAGTAGCGGAAGAAGGTGCGGCGGGCGACGCCCGCGGCGCAGGCTATCTGGTCCACAGTGGTGGCGCTGTATCCGTGTTCGGCGAACAGTCGCAGGGCGGCGGTCGACAATTCCTGCCGGGTCTGCGTGCGTCCGTTGGCCACGCGAGAACACCTTACTCCGCGCCGAGGGCAACTCCATCCTCACTGTTCGGATCTTCGTCGCATCGTCGTCATGCGCCGATGACCTGGGGGATTCAGGGTCGTCTCAGGGGACCGTCAGGGTCGCGGTTTCAGGGCCACGACCGGGTCGTTCCCCGATGGCGAAACGGTCCGCCGCGTCGATTCTTGGACACGGCGCCGCACACCGACGGCGCCATCGACGAACCGGAGGCCCGCGCATGGCACTGCCCAGATTGGACGAAGCGCCACGCACCGAGTCCGGCGGTGCGCCGTGATGTGGCAGGTCGGGCTGGCCGTGGCCGGGGCCTGGTGCATCGCCGCCGGCCAGGCCGCCCAGGAAAGACCCGTCGCCGCCGTACCCGGAAGGGCCCTGGCGGGCCCCTCCGCGCTGCTGCGCCTGGCGCGCGACCGGCGCTGGCTGGCCGGCGGCGCCCTCACCCTCGCCGGGGTCGCCGCGCACCTCGTCGCCCTGTCGGCCGCCCCGGTCACGCTGGTACAACCCCTGGGCGTCAGTGGACTGCTGGTCGCGGTGTGGCTGTCGGCCCGCTGGCGCCGGCGCCGCCTCTCCATGGCCGAGGTGGCCGGTTGCGTCGCCGTGGCCGTCGGCCTGGCCGGCATCGTGTCCAGCCTTCCCGCCCAGGTCGGCGCCGCCGAGGCCGACCCGACGGCGCTGGCCCTGTTGTGCTCGGCCGCCGCCCTGCTGTGCGTCGCCGGGCCGCTGTTGACCTGGCGCGCCGGGGGACGCGTGCGCGCCCTGGTGCTGTCGGCCAGCGGAGGCGCCTGCTTCGGCGTCGCCTCGGCGCTGTTTCGCGTCGTCGGCAGTCACCTGCGGA
>NZ_DASQPW010000309.1:0-24031 GCF_035643755.1 Stackebrandtia sp.
CGGTCGCGGGGCTCGTCCGACAGCGGGGCCAGCAGGTGCTCGCGCAGCCGGGCGTCGGCGTCGACCGTGGGGTGGCGGCGCAGCTGGGACCAGCCGGAGGCGTCGGAGGAGTGGCCCTGCGGGGAGTCGCTGCGGGGCTGCACGCCCGTGACCAGGAAGAACGCCACCGAGCCGAAGCCGTGCACGTCGTAGGACGCGCCGACCCGGCCGCCGCGGGCCTCGGGGCCGGCGTTTTCCGGGGTGAAGGAGATGGTGGTGAGGTGGGACGGCGAGGAGTAGCGGGCGCCGGTGAAGTCGATGACCCGGGCCTCGCCCGAGGGCAGGATGATCACATTGGACGGTTTGATGTCCATGTGGAGGCTCGGGTGGATCTCCGGGGAGTTGGGGCGGTGCATGGCGTTGAGCACGCCGGCCAGCACCCGCAGCACGGCGACCGCGTCGATCGGGAGGCGCTGCCGGTCGGGCAGCAGCTGGCGCAGGTCGAGGCCCGGCAGGTACTCCAGCACCTGGTACGGCACCGGGTTGGGGCCGGGCTGGGTGCCCGGGCGGTGCGGGGGCGGGCCGTAGAAGGCGTCGATGCGGCGGCAGATGCCGTTGATGCCGCGCCCGCCGAGGTCCATCAGGACGGCGTCGCCCTTGTCCCAGGAGCGGAACTGCGCGGCGATCTCGCGGTCGGCGGAGGGACGGAACACCTTCACCGTGACCGGCGCGGACGACACTCCCCCCGATTGCCGAACCGCCTTGTACACGTCCGCCTGCCCGCCCGAACCCAGTCGTTCGACCAGTCGGAAGCTCTGGGTGGATTCGGGCAGCGGATCTGCCGGACCGCACACCAGGTCCAGTTTCTCCGCCATCGGTTCTCCCTTGCCGTCGGATTGAGGTTCCAAGGTTAGCCCTCGGCGACGCGGCGGGAATCCCCAATAAATGTCACGCTGAAGCGGCGGAGGTTATTCGTCCTTCGTGGACCGCTCCTGGTACATGCCGATCAGCAGCCCGTAGCGCTGGTCGGATGGGTCGGCGTTGACGAGGTCGCCGCTCAGCTCGGTGAGGGCGTCGCGCAGCCGCCGCGCCTGGGCGGGGGTGAGGCGGACGTGCCGCAGGAGCAGCAGCGGGTCGGCGTCGGAGGCCATCACCTCGTGGGCGAATCCCTGGAGCATGGCCGCCAGGGGCTCGGGTGCCTTGGGGGCGATGTCGAGGCGCGCGGCGGAGCGGCGGTAGTACTGCTCGGTGCCTCCGCGCACCTTGCGGGTTTCGATCACGGCGACCATCCCGGCGTCGCGCAGCACCTTCAGGTGGTGGGAGACCGTGCCCTTGGCGAGGTCGAGCCGGGCGGCGAGCTGGCTGATGGTGGCGGGCTCGCCCAGCACGAACAGCAGCCGTTGCCGCACAGGGTGCCCCATGGCCTTGAACTGCGCGGGGGCGGAGATGTCCATGCTGGTTTCCGAGAACGGGCGCGACACGAGATAAGTGTCTAATTTTCTTGACGCTTTGTCAATTCGATGCTTTGATGGCCGCCATGGACGCCACCGAACTCATCCCCGAAATCGCCCGCGAAGTCGCCGGGCGGTACGTGTTTCCCGACGTCGGGGCCCGGATCGCGCGGGTGCTCACGTCGCGGCTGGCCGCGGGCGCGTACGACGCCGCCGACACCCCACAGGCCCTGGACGCGTTGGTGACCGCGGATCTCCAATCCGTCAACGACGACAAGCACCTGCGGCTGAAGTATCACTCCGAACCCGTGCCCGACCTGCCCAGCGAGGAAATGGTCACGGCCATGATGACCCGGCAGGCGGCCTCCACCACCGACGGCGTGCGCCGCGTCGAACGACTGGACGGCAACGTCGCCCTGCTGGCGTTCGAACCGCTGCTGTATCCCCCGGCGATCGCGGGCGACTCCATCGTCGCCGCGCTCCAGCTCGTCGCCAAGGCCGACGCGCTCGTCATCGACCTGCGGGCGGTCCGCGGCGGCGACCCGTCCACCGTGGCGCTGATCTGCAGCTACCTCGTCGACGGCGAACCCGTGCACCTGATGAACTTCTACGAACGCGAGTCCGACAGCACCCAGCAGTCCTGGACGCTGCCGTACGTCCCCGGTCCCCGCTTCGGCGGCACCAAGCCGATCCGCGTGCTGACCGGCGGCGACACCTTCTCCGGGGGCGAGGAGCTGGCCTACGACCTTCAGCACCTCGGACGCGCCACCGTGGTCGGCGAGCGCACCAAGGGCGGGGCGCATCCCCGCATGGGGCTGCGTGTGCACCCGCACCTGGAGTTGACGCTCCCGGTGGCCCGCTCCGCCAATCCGAAGAACGGCGAGAACTGGGAGGGCGTCGGCGTGATCCCGGACATCGAGGCCCCCGCCGAACGCGCCCTGGAGGTCGCCCTGTCCACACTCGAGCCGGTGGGCTAGAGCCTGGGCAGCGTGTGGTCCTTCTCGTACGCGGAGAGCTGGTCGATGCGGCGCTGGTGGCGGTCGGCGGCGGAGAACGGCGTGGCGAGGAACTCGTCGGCCATCGCGATCGCCTCGTCCACTGTGTGCATTCGGGCGCCCAGGGACAGCACGTTGGCGTTGTTGTGTTGCCGCGCCAGGTGGGCGATCTCGGGCTTCCACGCCAGGGCCGCGCGCACGCCCGGCACCTTGTTGGCCGCGATCTGCTCGCCGTTGCCCGAGCCGCCCAGCACGATGCCGAGGCTGTCGGGGTCGGCCACCACCCGCGCGGCGGTGTTGAGACAGTACGGCGGGTAGTCGTCCTCGGCGTCGTAGGCGCGCGGCCCGACGTCCACCACGTCGTGCCCGGCGGCCTTGAGGTGATCCGCCAGCGCGTTCTTGAGCTCGTATCCGGCGTGGTCGCTGCCGATGTATACCCGCATGGGCCTCATCCTCGCAGGTCCGCCAGCACCAGCCCGGCACGGGCCTTGGGCGTGAACCAGGTGGATTTGCGCGGCAGCTTCAGGCGCGCCAGGTTGACGGCGATGAAGTCGTCCACCGTGACCGGCGCGATGAGGACGGCCAGGTCCGCGGCGCCCGCGTCGACCTGTTCGGCCAGCCAGGACGGCGGGTAGTCGCCGCCGACGTAGGTGATGCGCTTGTCGCCGGCGTCCATGCCGAGCACGTCGTTGAACAGGACGTGTTCCACCCGGGCGTGGTCGAGTCGGTCCACGATGGAGCCGGAGATGTCGGGTAGGCCGACGGCGTGGACGGCGCCGTCGACATAGAGGTGGACCGTGCCCGACTCGGGCGTGGACAGTGGACCGTCCACGGTGGTCACCGTGGCCCGCTTGGCGCGCAGGGCGTCCAGCAGCTCGGCGCCCGACAGCGGCGGGTCGGCGACCAGGCGGTGGTACGGGTCGATGGTGACCGAATCGGGCGTGGTGACCACGGCGAGGAAGCGCGGCAGCTCGCCCACCTGCGCGGCCAGCGAGCGGTGGTTGCCGTCGGCGACGATCAGCTCGCCGCCGCCGGCCAGCTCCAACAACCGGCCCTGGGTGGCGCCCGGCGCGATCGGCCACACCGCGTGGGTGCGCCCGGCCTCGTCGACGTCGGACACCGCGGGCTCGCCGGAGCAGGCGGCGGCCAGCGCGGCCTGCAGGTCGTCGGGGTTGTCGCTTTGCACCAAGAGCACCGGCGACATCAGGTGCCGGGTGGCGTTGTTGAGCGCGGCCCGCTGCCTCACCTTCTCGATGAAGACGTCCTCGTTGCGGATCACCCGCCCCGGCTCGTCGGCGGAGGTGGAGATCTCGTCGGTGTCGACCATGCAGAACAGGCCGTAGGCGACGCCGCCGCGGGAGTCGGTGATGCGGTAGGCGACCGCGACGTCCTTGGCCGGGGCGAAGCGCCCCGCGTCCTCCAGCGCCTGGAGCCGCTCGGCGGCGGCGGGCAGGCACTGCTCGAAGCTCAGCCCGGCCGCGCGGGCCTCCGGGGTGCGGTCGGGCATCTCCACGGCCAGCATCGAGGTCGGATTCGCCTCGATGATGCGGGTGATCTTGGACTCATCGGCGAACTCGTCGTAGTTCTGCGCGCCGGTGGACCCGGTCGACAGCCACGCGAGATCGATGGTGTGTGCAGCAGTCACGGAATTAGAGGTTAGTCATCGCCAAATGGGATACCGCCGAGGACACCAGGGAGATCGCCCATGCCACACTCACCCACAGGACACCATTCGACGAAGAGGGAGTCGCAGCGTGGCGGAGACCCACATCCTTACTCAGACGGACGCGGCCGAACGCGCGCGATTGCTGCGCGTCGACTCTTATGACGTCTCACTGGATCTGACGACGGGTGACAAGACGTTCGTCTCCCGGTCCCGAGTGCGCTTCGGTTGTTCCGAGCCCGGGGCCACCACGTTCATCGAGATCGCCGCGGAGTCGATCTCCGAGGCGACGCTGAACGGCGAGCCGGTGGACACCTCGGGTTACACCGCCCGCGACGGCCTCAAGCTGCCCGGCCTAGCCGCCGACAACGACCTGGTGGTCACGGCGGTGTGCCGCTACTCCTCCAGCGGCCAGGGGCTGCACCGGATGTCCGACCCGGTGGACGGCGAGTCCTATCTGTACAGCCAGTTCGAGGTGTCCGACGCCCAGCAGATGTACGCCTGCTTCGACCAGCCGGATCTCAAGGCGCGCTTCACCCTGACGGTGACGATGCCCGAGCACTGGACGGCCGTGTCCAACATGCCCCCGGCCGACACCGCCGTCGACGCGGGCGCCAAGACCGTCCGCTTCGAGCAGGCGCCGCCGATGAGCACGTACATCACGGCGCTGTGCGCCGGGCCGTACCACTCGGAGGCCACCGTCCACGATGGCATCACACTGGGGCTGTTCTGCCGCCAGTCGATGAAGCAGTACATGGATGCCGAGGGCGTCTTCGAGATCACCCGCCAGGGCTTCGACCACTTCCACTCCAACTTCGGGGTGCGGTACCCGCTTCCCAAGTACGACCAGGTCTTCGCGCCCGAATACAACATGGGCGCGATGGAGAACTTCGGCTGCATCACCATCGCCGAGCAGGCCTACCTGTTCCGCTCCCAGGTCACCGACTTCGAGCTGGAGCAGCGCGCCAACGTCATCCTGCACGAGATGGCGCACATGTGGTTCGGCGACCTGGTGACGATGCGCTGGTGGGATGACTTGTGGCTCAACGAGTCCTTCGCCGAGTGGGCCTCGCACTGGGCCAATGTGGATGCCACCCGCTTCTCGGGCGCCTGGACGACGTTCCTGGCGATCCGCAAGAACTGGGGTTACCGCCAGGACCAGCTGCCCACCACCCACCCGGTGTACACCAAGATGCCCGACGTGGAGGCCGTGGCCACCAACTTCGACGGCATCACCTATGCCAAGGGCGCCAGCATTCTCAAGCAGCTGGTGGCCTATGTGGGCATCGAGCCCTTCAAGGAGGGGCTGAAGCAGTACTTCGCCAAGCACCAGTGGGGCAACGCCACCTTCGACGAGCTGCTGTCCAGTCTGGAGGCCTCGTCGGGGCGGCAGCTGCGCGAGTTCGCCAACACCTGGCTGGAGAGCGCGGGGGTGTCGACGCTGCGTCCGGAGCTGTCGGTGGACGCCAACGGCGACTACACCGCCGCGGCCATCCTGCAGGAGGTTCCCGCCGAGCACCCGACGCTGCGCACCCACCGCATCGGCCTGGGCCTGTACGACCTGGTCGACGGCGGCCTGGTGCGCCGCGAGAGCGTCGAGCTGGACGTCAGCGGCGAGCGCACCGAGGTGCCGCAGCTGGTCGGCAAGCGGCGCCCGGATGTGTTGCTGCTCAACGACGACGACCTCACCTACTGCAAGGCGCGCTTCGACCCGAACTCGATGTCCACGGTGGTGGAACACATCGCGGCGTTCGACGCGTCCCTGCCGCGGGCGCTGTCGTGGGCGGCGGCCTGGGACATGCTGCGCGACGCCGAGCTGCCCGCCCGTGACTTCGTTCGCCTGGCGGTCAAGGGTTTGCCGCACGAGACCGACATCAACATGGCCACCATGATCGCGCGGCAGCTGGGCACGGCCCTGCACTACGCCGACGAGTCCGTCGTGGACGGTCTTCGCGACGACGTCGCCGCCATGGCGTACCGGGTGATGACCGACGCCGAGGCCGGTGGCGACATGCAGCGCAACTGGGCCAAGTCCTTCGCGGGCTTCGCCCGGTCGGACGCCGACGTGGCGCGGTTGCGCGGCTGGCTGGAGGGCGCCGACGTCCCCAAGGGTCTGGCCATTGACACGGACATGCGCTGGAACCTGCTGCGCTGCCTGGCGGCGCTGGGCGCCGTCGAGGAGTCCGCCGTGGACGCCGAGCTGGAGCGCGACGCCACCGCCGACGGTGAGCGGCTGGCGCTGATCGTGCGCGCCTCGTTCCCGACCGCCGAGGCCAAGCGGCGGGCGTGGGAGCGGATCACGCGCGACGTCGAGCTGGCCAACTACGCGCGGCGCTCCCTGATGCTGGGCTTCTACCACTCCGACCAGGTGGAATTGGTGCGCGAGTATGTGGACCGCTTCCTCGAGGTGGTGTCGTCCATGTGGGAGCGGCTGTCGGCGCAGGAGGCCATCGAGTTCACCGAGTTCGGGTTCCCGCGCATCGTCATCGACCAGTCCGTTGTGGATAAGATCGACGCGTGGCTGGAGGACGTTCCCTCCGACGCGGCGATGCGCCGCGGCATCGTGGAGGCGCGAGACGACATCGCCCGCGCGCTGCGTGCCCGCGAGTGCGACCGCCGCGCCGCCTGATCGGCGGGCGCACCAAGGCTTTCAGGGCGTCGGCCTCGCGCGGTTTCGCGCGGGGTCGGCGCCCTGAGGTTCGTTGACACCGAGAGGACTGCCATGGCCGTTACCCACAATCTCACGCGCGACGAGGCGGCGCGGCGGTCGCGCCTGCTGCGCGTGGAGTCCTATCGGGTGTGGCTCGACCTGACCGGCGGCGAGACGTTTACCTCCATCACCGAGGTGCGGTTCTCCTGCGCCGAACCGGATGCCTCCACCGTCGTCGAGATCGCGGCCGAGCGGATCGTGTCGGCGACGTTGAACGGCGACGCCCTGGACGCCTCCGGGTTCTCCCCCGCCGACGGACTGGCGGTGCCCGGACTGGCCGCCGACAACGTCCTGCGGATCGAGGCGGAGTGCGCTTTCGGTCGCGACGGCGAGGGGCTGCATCGCCTCACCGACCCCGCCGATGGCCAGTCCTATCTGTACACACATTTCGAGGCGAACAACGCCCAGAAGATGTTCGCCTGCTTCGATCAACCGGACCTGAAGGCGGACTTCGACCTGCGGGTGCGGGTTCCCGCGGCTTGGCGGGTGGTGTCGAACATGCCGGCGGCCGAGTCGACCGTCGACGGCGAGTTCGCCGAGGTCCGCTTCGACACGCTGCCGCGCACCAGCACCTACCTGACGGCGCTGTGCGCGGGACCGTTGCATCGGGTCACCGAGACCCACGACGGCATCGAGCTCGGGATGTACTGCCGCGAGTCCATGAGGGACCACCTGGACGCCGACGCGGTGTTCGCGGTGACCCGTCAACTGCTGGACCACTATCACCGCCACTTCGGGGTGCGGTACCCGCTGCCGAAGTACGACCAGGTCGCGATGCCCGAGTACAACGCGGGCGCCACCGAGAACTTCGGCTGCGTGGTCTTCAACGAGAACCTGTTCGTGTTCCGTTCGCGGCCTTCGGAGACCGCATTGGAGCGCCGCGCCTACGTGATGGCGCACGAGATGGCGCACATGTGGTTCGGCGACCTCGTCACTCCACGATGGTGGGACGAGACCTGGCTGAAGGAGTCGTTCGCGTCCTGGGCGGGGCTGTGGGCGCTCGCCGAGTCCACCGCGTTTACCGACGCGTGGACGAGCTTCGCCATCGGCGAGAAGGTGCACGGCTATCTCAGCGACCGCCTGTCCACCACCCACCCGATCCGCGTCGACGCCCCCGACGTCAAGATCGGGCGGTCCAATTTCGACGCCATCACGTACTGCAAGGGCGCCGGCGTCCTCAAGCAACTCGTGGCCCTGGTGGGCATCGAGGCGTTCTGTCGCGGACTGCGCGCGTACTTCGACAAGCACCAGTGGGGCGTGGCGACCTTCGACGACCTGCGCGCCGCCCTGGAGACCGCGTCGGGGAGGGACCTGTCGGCGTGGTCGGGGCAGTGGCTGGATACCAGCGGCTACAACACCATCCGGCCCGAACTGTCCGTTTCGGACGGCGTCATCTCCTCGTTCGTGGTCCGGCAGGACGCCGCGGTGGGCGACGAGGTGCGGCGCGACCACCGCATCGCGATCGGCCTGTACGACCTGGACGGCACCGTGCTGCGGCAGCGGGAGCGCGTCGAGGTCGACGTCGTCGGCGACGCCACCGAGGTCGCGGCGCTGGCGGGGCGACCGCGGCCCGACCTGTTGCTGCTCAACGACGACGATCTGTCCTATGTAGGCATCGACCTCGATCCCGTGTCCCTGGCGACATCGCGTGAACACCTCGCGGGCCTGGAGACGCCGCTGGCGCGGGCGCTGTGCTGGTCGGCGGCGTGGTCCCAGACCACCGAGACCGGCACCGTTTCGGCGTCGGCGTTCGTGTCCATGTTGGGCGCCGCCATGCCCGCCGAGCGCCACCCCGCCGTCACGGGCCTGCTGGACCAGCTGGTCCCGACGATCCTGCTGCCCCGGTACTTCACGCCGGCGGATCTCACCAACGCCCTCGGCGTCCTGGCCGCCGCGAGCCTGCGCGGGCTGGACGGCTCGGAAGCGGGGGGCGGCGCGCAACGCTCCTGGGCCAAGCGTTTCATCGCCTTCGCCCGCACCGACGACGACACCCAGCGGGTGCGGGGCTGGCTGAACGGCCGCGACGTCCCGAACGGGCTCGCCGTCGACGAGGACCTGCGCTGGATGATGCTGCGAAGCCTGGCGGCCTCGGGGGTCGCGACGTCCAAGGAGATCGCCGCGCAGCTGGCGCGCGACGACACCATGAGCGGGCAGAAGCACGCGCTGAGCGCGCGCGCCTCCCGACCCGACGCCGCGTCCAAACAGGAATCGTGGAGCTGGCTGACGAACCCCAACCTGTCGAACTCCGACCAGTCCGCGATCCTGTCGGGTTTCCTCGGCCTCGGGCAGGACAGGGCGCTGCGGCCGTACGTCGAGCCGATGCTCGACCTGCTCGGCGTGCTGTGGGAGCACGGCAGCCACGACCGCGCCGCCATGCTCGCGTCCGCCACCTCCCGGCTCCCCACCAACGTCACCACGCTTGCGGCCCTTGAGGAGTGGCTGTCGGAGGCCAAGCGCCCGCCGGTGTTGCGGCGGCTGGTCACCGAGGCCCGCGACGGCATCGCGCTGGCGCTGCGGGTGCGATAGCCGACCGCGGCGTCGTCGCGCTCGGCTAGTCTGGCCGCGACATCGCCGCGTTCGAAGGGGCACGCCAATGACCAGGTACGTCGCGCTGCTGCGCGGCATCAACGTGGGCGGGCACAACAAGGTGCCGATGGCCGAGCTGCGCGCCCTGTTCGCCGAGCTCGGCCACGCCGGCGCCCGCAGCTACATCCAGTCGGGCAACGTGGTCTTCGACGCCGACGAGGCGCCCGAACCGTTGCGCGCCAAGCTGGAGGCCGCGGTCGCCGAGCGATTCGACGTCGCGAACCCGATCATGCTGCGCGACCGCGGCGAGCTGGAGGCGATCGTCGCCGCCAACCCGTTCGCGGGCCGCGACCTCGACCCGAAAAAGGTCACGGTGTCGTTCCTGTCGGGGGCGTTGAGCGGGGGCGAGGACCTGGCGGTTCCCGAGGGCATGGTCGAGGAGATCGTCGCCGCGCGACGGGAGTTGTACGTCTATTACCCCGACGGCCTGGGGCGGACCAGACTGGACAGCGCGTTCTTCGCCAGGAGGCTGCGCGGCGCCTCGGCGACCGTCCGCAACTGGCGGACGGTCGAGAAGCTGCGCGACATGATGGGCGAGTGACGCCTCACAGGATCCCGGGGTCGATCGCGGCGGCCAGCGCCGCGTAGCCGAGATCGTTGGGGTGCTTGTGGTCCCCGGAGTCGAAGCGCGGGTGCAGCGCCTCCGGGTCGCCGGGATCGGCCAGGGCGGCGTGGAGGTCGACGACCGCGTCGAACGCGCCGCCGGTGCGGATCCAGGCGTTGAGGCGGCGGATCTTCTCGGCCGACGCGGCGTTGTAGTACTCGGCGCCCTTCATGGGAAGCAGGGTGGCGCCGACCGCCCGGACCCCCTTGGCCCTGGCGCGGGCGGCCAGCTCGCGGACGCCGTCGATCAGCCGCTCCACCGCCACGTCGGCGTTCGGCTTGTAGGTGGGCAGGTCGACCTCGCTGAAACCGATGTCGTTGAGGCCCGCGAAGAGGATCACCGTGGACACGCCCGACTTGGCGAGCACGTCCCGGTCGAATCGACGCAGCGCCGACTCGCCGAACCACCGGGAGTCGTTGAGCACCAGGTTCCCGCCGATGCCCGCGTTCAGGACCGGGCGGGGCCGCCCGAGTGCGGTGAGGCGCTCGGCGAGGCGGTCGGGGTAGCGGCGGTTGGCGTCGTATGTGGAGCCGAAGCCGTCGGTGATCGAGTCGCCGAAGGCCGCCACCGCCCCCGCGGCCGGGACCCCGCCGGAGACCTCGATGTCCGACAGGTAGTACCAGGAGTGGGTGGTCTCGGTGAACTCGTCAGAGCCGCCGCCGGCGCGACAGCTGCTGGCGTATGCCTGGGCGTGGAAGGTGGACGGCCCGGTGACCTCGGGCAGGTGGATGGTCACCACCACCGCGTCGAACGGGGCCAGCGCGAGGTCGGCGCGGTCGCTGGCCGCGACGCCGCCCGCCGCGATCTTCGCGGCCCCGGCGGCGTCGAACGTCAAGGGCCGCAGGGTTTCCGCCTCGATCGTGCCGTCCGGTCGCGCGCGGGCGATGGACGCCGCGCCGATGAGCAGTGGGGTGCGGCCGTACTCGTTGGAGAGGGTCACGCGCGCGGCCCGACCGCCCGCGGTCACCCTGACGGTTTGTCGGATCGTGTGGTTGTGAAAGCCCTCCAGCGACCAGTTGGGTTCGAAGCCCTCGCTGGGGCGCTGAGGGGAGGCGGTCCAGGCCGTGGTCCAGGTGCGCATGGCGATGTGTCCTTTTCGGAGTCGAGATGGTCGTGGCTATCGGGAGGCGCGGCGGTCCAGGGCCCCGGAGAGCAGGGCGACGCCGAGCGCGGCGGCGGCGAGCGCCGCCCCGATGCCGTTGGGGGCGGTGTAGCCGAGCCCGCCGTCGATGGCCAGGCCACCGAGCCACGAGGCCACGGCGATGCCGACGTTGAAGGCCGAGATGTTGGACGCCGAGGCCAGCGCGGGCGCGCCGTCGGCCTTGGCGAGCACCCGCATCTGAACGGCGGGAACGAAGGCGAACCCGGTGACGCCGACCAGCGCGAGGGTGGCGACGGCCGGGACGGTGGCGTGCGCGGTGAACACGAAGGCGAACAGCACCACCGCCAGTGCGCCGAGCGCGCCGTACATGGTGGGCATCGTGGCGCGGTCGGCGAGCCTGCCACCGGCCAGGTTTCCGGCGAACATGCCGGCGCCGAAGACCACGAGCAGCCACGGGACGGCGCCGTCCGGCAGGCCGGTGACCCTGGTCAGCATGGGTTCCAGGAAGGTGAAGGACGCGAAGACGGCGCCGAATCCCAGCGCGGTGATGGTCAGCGCCAGCCAGACCTGGCCGCGCCGGAACATCGACAGCTCGCCGCGCAGGCCGCCGCCGGGTTCGAGCCGCTGGCGGGGCACGAGCGCGGACACGGCGGTCAGGGCGACGGCACCCACGACGGTCACCGCCCAGAAGGTGGAGCGCCAGCCGAACTGCTGGCCCAGCGCGGTGCCCAGCGGCACCCCGGCGACGTTGGCGACGGTGAGGCCGGTGAACATCAGGGCGATGGCGCTGCCCCTTCGATTGGGGGCCACCAGGTCGGAGGCCACCACCGAGCCGATGCCGAAGAACGCGCCGTGGGTCAGGGCCGACACGACGCGCCCGGCCAACAGCACCGGATAGTTGGGCGCCAGGGCCGCCAGCAGGTTTCCGGCGATGAACAGCCCCATGAGGAGCATCAGCATGGTCTTGCGGGGGACCCGGGAGCCGGCGGCGGTCATCAGCGGCGCGCCGATGGCGACGCTGGCGGCGTATCCGGAGACCAGCAGCCCGGCGGTGGGTATCGACACGTCGAGGTCGTCACTGATCACGCCGAGCAGGCCGACGATGACGAACTCGGTCAGCCCGATGCCGAACGCGCCGAGCGCCAGGGCGAGCAGGGCGACGGGCATCCGCCGTTGGGCGGCGACCGGTGCGGGGGCGGTGCGCGTGAGACTTGACATCCGAGGTCGTCCTTTCGATCCCTACTAAAGGGAAAAGTTTTCCGTTAGTCTGGGCAAGACGCTAGCACGGCGTGCGCGATTAACGAAACAGGAGTTCCATTAGATGTCCGTCACTGCCGAACCGGGAACCCAACGCCCCGGGGGCCGCACCGCCCGGGTGCGCGCCGCCGTCCTGGACGCCACCCGGGACGAGCTGGTGGAACGCGGCTTTCACGACCTGAACCTGGAGGCGGTGGCCCGGCGCGCCAACGTCGGCAAGACCACCGTCTACCGACGCTGGGGCGGCGCCGCCGGTCTGGTCGCCGACCTGCTCGCCGACCTGGACGCGCAGTCGACCGTCCTGCCCGACACCGGCGACATCGCCGAGAACATGGCGGCACAGGCCGCCTCGGTGCTCAACGCGCTCACCGACGCCCGGCTGGGCCGCACCTTCAAGGCGGTGATCGCGGCGGCGACCTGCGACGAACGCACCGCCAGGGCGCTGCACGACTTCCACGCCAGCCGCATCGCCGCATGGGCCGCGATCTACGACCGCGCCGTCGAACGCGGCGAGCTGCCCGACGGCACGGACACCTCCGAACTGGTGCGCGCCGTGGCGGCGCCCCTCTACTACCGGTTCACGGTGATCCAGGAACCCATCGACTCCCGATCCGCGCGGCGCGCGGTCGACGCGGCGCTGGCGGCGGCGCGGGCGGGGGCGTTCGCGCGGCGTTGACGCCCCCGGCGCCGCCCGAGCGCGTATGCGGTATTTATGCGGGCCGGTGTGCGAGGAGATACCTATCGTGAGCCCGAATCCCATGGCGACAACGAGGAAGGTTCACATGTTCAAGGGCAAGAAGGCGATGCGCCGCATCGTTTTGGCCGGGGTCACCGCGGCCGCGCTGATCGTCGGTGGCGTCGCCGCCGCCGACGCGTCCGCGGACGAGGCGGGCGCCAAGTCCAACTACTGCAACGGGATCGGGCACGGCAAGACCACGGCGTGGGCGACCTGCCACGGCAGCGGCTACCAGGCGCGGTTGTGGTACTGGTGCAAGAAGTCCCTTGTGGGCAGTTCCTGGGTCCACGAACACACCGGCTGGAAGACCGTGAACGGAACCACCAAGCTCGTCGGCGAATGCACCTTCGCCGTCGATGATCCGGTCAGCCTGGAGTACCGCTAGACGGCCAGCATGGGGCCCAAGGGCTTGCCGCCCAATAGATGCAGGTGGACGTGGAAGACCTCCTGCCCGCCGTGGGCTCCGGTGTTGAACATCAGGCGGTAACCGTCGTCGGCGATGCCCTCGGCGGCGGCGACCCGGCCCGCCGCCGCCAGCAGCTCCCCGGCCAGCGCGGGGTCCGCGGCGGCCAGCTCGGCGGCGTCGGCGTAGTGCCGCTTCGGGATCAGCTGCACGTGGACGGGCGCCTTGGGGTTGATGTCGCGAAAGGCCAGCACGCGGTCGTCCTCGGCCACCTTTGTGGACGGAATCTCCCCGGCGACGATGCGGCAGAACAGGCAGTCGGTCATGGCGACATGGTACGGGTGTTACCAGGACACCAGGCAAAACGGATGGCCCACGGGGTCGGCGCAGACGCGGAAGCGCTCGCCGCCGCCGTCCAGGCGCGCGCCCCCGATCGACAGCACCCGCGCCTCGGCGGCGTCGAGGTCGTCCACCCGCACCTCGAAGTGCATCTGCTGCGGCCGGGCGGGGTCGGGCCAGCGCGGCGCTCGGAAGTCGTCCACGCGTTGGAAGGCGACGCCGGGGCGGTCGGCGGCGTCGCCGATGACGATGAACCCGTCGTCCTGCTGGACGCGGATCATGCCCAGGAGCCGCTGGTAGAACGCCGCGAGGGCATCGGGGTCCGGGCAGTCGACGGTGAGACCGTGCCACTGGCCGATCTTGTCCTCGGAGGTCATCGCAACAGTGTGCCGCACGGTTGCGACACTCACACCGCCGCCGGGGCCAGCGACGCGCAGTCGCAGGCGCGCGGGATCGGCAGCCGGGCCACCAGGCGGGCCACCACCGCGCGCAGCTTGTCCACATTCGCCTTGAAGGCCGCGAAGACCTCCTCCTGGGTGACGCCCTCGCCGGTCTCGAAGCCCGCGTCCATGTCCGTGACCAGGCACAACGGCGTGTAACACAGGCCGAGCTCGCGGGCCAGGCCCACCTCGGGGCAGGCAGTCATTCCCACGATCGTCCCGCCGCCGGCGGCGTACCACCGGGACTCGGCGCGGGTGTTGAAGCGCGGGCCCTGGATCACCACCTGGGTGCCGCCGTCCACCGCCGGCCACGCGGCGGCCGCCTCCAGGGCGCGGGCGCGGCCGTCGGCGCAGTACGGGTCGGCCATGGACGCGTGCGCCACCTCGGGGCCGTCGAAATACGTCGATTCGCGGCCCCAGGTGCGGTCGACGAGCTGGTCGGGCACCACCAGACTGCCCGCGGGCACCTCCGGACTGAGGCTGCCCACGGCGTTGACGCCGACGACGCTGCCGACGCCGAGCGTCTTCAGCGCCCACAGGTTGGCGCGGTAGTTGACGCCGTGCGGCGGCAGGTCGTGGCCGCGGCCGTGGCGCGGCAGGAACGCCACCGAGCGGTCGCCCAGGGTTCCGACGGTGACGGCGTCGCTGGGCGCGCCGTAGGGGGTGTCGACGGTGACGCTGGCGGCGTCGTCGAACAGCGAGTAGAAGCCGGAGCCGCCGATGACGCCGATGGGCGCGGACGGCGCGGAGTCGTCGTTCATGCCGCAAACGATACGAGAAGACCCGCGCGGCGGCGGACGAAGATTCCTTACGGATTCGTGACAGCGGCAGTTTCGCCCGGTCAGCACGCCTAGGTTTCGGGTTATGCGAGTACTCATCACCGGCGGGGCCGGGTTCATCGGCTCCCACATCGTCGCCGCCTTCCGCGCGGCCGGGCACGACGTGATCATCATGGACATTCAACGTCCGCGGCCCACGGACGACGGGGAGTTCGTCCTGGCCGACGTGCGCGACCGCGCCGCCGTGGACGCGGCGCTGCGCGGCGTCGACCTGGTGTGCCACCAGGCCGCCAAGGTCGGGCTGGGCAACGGCTTCGGCGACGCCACGGATTACGTCAGCCGCAACGACTTCGGCACCTCGGTGCTGTTGGCGGCGATGGCCGACCGCGGCGTCCGGCGGCTGGTGCTGGCGGGGTCCATGGTGGTGTACGGCGAGGGCTCCTACCGCTGCGCGACCCACGGCACCGTGCGGCCGGGCCCGCGCCGGACCTCCGATCTGGACGCCGGGCGCTTTGAGCCGCCGTGTCCACAATGCGGGGCCGCCCTGGAGCCCGGTCTGGTCACCGAGGACGCGCCGATCGATCCGCGCAATGTCTACGCCACCACCAAGATCACGCAGGAGTACCTGGCGTCGAGCTGGGCGCGTTCGACGGCGGGGCGCGCGGTCGCGCTGCGATACCACAATGTGTACGGACCCGGGATGCCCCGCGACACCCCGTACGCCGGTGTCGCGTCGTTCTTCCGTTCGGCCCTGGAGCGCGACGCCGCGCCGCGGGTCTTCGAGGACGGGCGGCAGCGGCGCGACTTCGTCCACGTCGACGACATCGCCGCGGCCAACCTCGCCTGCGCCGAGGCGCTGGGCGGCGCGGCCGACGGCGGCCTGCGCGCCTACAACGTGGCCAGCGGGCAGCCGCACACCATCGGCGAGATGGCGGCGGTGCTGGCCAGGGCGTACGGCGGGCCCGACCCCGTCGTCACGGGCGAGTACCGGCTCGGCGACGTCCGCCACGTCACGGCCTCGATCGCGCGCATCACCGCCGAGCTCGGGTGGAGGCCGCGCGTCGCATTCGACGACGGTATCTCCGCCTTCGCGCACGCTCCACTGCGGACGACCGCCGTCACGGTTTCGTAAGTTCTTCGGGCCCGATTCGTTTCTAAGGTGCTTGTCATGTCAAAGACCTCAACCGCGCTGGTGGATCTGGTGCTGCCGTGCCTCGACGAGGCGGAGGCGCTGCCTTGGGTGTTGTCCCGCGTCCCCGAGGGGGTGCGGCCCATCGTGGTGGACAACGGTTCCACCGACGACTCCGCCGGCGTCGCCGCCGAGCTGGGCGCCACCGTGGTCACCGAGTACCGCAAGGGTTTCGGCGCCGCCTGCCACGCGGGGCTGTCGGCCGCCACCGCCGAGATCGTGTGCTTTTGCGACTGCGACGCCTCGATGGATCCGGCCCTGCTGCATCGGGTGATCGATCCCGTCGCCGGTGGCCGCGCCGACCTGATGCTGGGCCGCCGCCGGCCCACCGTGCGCGGCGCCTGGCCGCTGCACGCCCGCGTCGGCAACTGGGCGCTGTCGCGGATGTTGCGCGGCCGCACCGGCGTGGTGCTGGGCGACCTGGGGCCGATGCGGGCCGCCCGCCGTCAGTCCCTGTTGGACCTGAACCTCACCGACCGGCGCTCGGGCTACCCGCTGCAGATGGTGGTGGCCGCCGCCGACGCCGGTTGGCGCGTCGACGAGGTGGACATCCCCTACCTCCCGCGCACGGGCAAATCCAAGGTGACCGGGACCTGGCTGGGGACCTGGCACGCGGTGCGCGACATGCGGGCGGTGCTGCGGTGAACACCACGGTGCTCGTCATCGCCAAGGAGCCGCTGCCCGGGCGGGTCAAGACCCGGCTGTCGCCCGCCTACACGCCCGAACAGGCCGCGCGGCTGGCGCGCGCCGCCCTCGTCGACACCCTGGATGTGGTGCGCCGCAGCAACACCGCGCGCCGCGTCCTGGTCCTGGAGGGTCGGCGCGGCGACTGGGTCCCCGACGGTTTCGAGGTGATCGGCCAGCGCGGCGACGGCCTGGACGAGCGCCTCGCCAACGCCTTCGCCGCCGTCGACGGCCCCTGCCTTCTGATCGGAATGGACACTCCTCAGGTGACGGTCGATCTGCTGGCGCCCGCGCTGGGCGAGGGCGCCTGGGCCGCCCACGACGCCTGGTTCGGTCCCGCGGCCGACGGCGGGTTCTGGGCCCTGGGCTTCCGCGATCCCCGCCCCGACCTGCTGCGCGGCGTCCCGATGTCGCGCGACGACACCGGCGCCATCCAGTACGGCCGCCTGCTCGACGCGGGCCTCGTCATCGGCCGCCTCCCCCTGCTGCGCGATGTGGACACCCCCTCCGACGTCGCCGAGGTCGCGGCCCTGGCCCCGCACGGCAGCTTCGCCCGTACCGCCCACCGACTCGGGAGCGTGACCCGTTGACCACACTGGAATTGAGCGCCGACTCCGACGTCCACTGTCCGCCCGCGGCCTGGCGCGCCGACGCCTACTCCGCGGCGATGCGCACCGGCCGCGGGCCCCTGTTCCTGCGCCGCGACGACGGCTGGCTGCTGCCGTTGGAGGTGGAGCGCTGGTGCGCCCGCGCTGACGCCACCGACAACGACGTCCTGAGCCGCTGCCCGGACAGCGTCATCGACATCGGTTGCGGGCCAGGAAGAATCGTCGCCGCACTGCGCGGCCGCCCGCACCGCGCGCTGGGCGTCGACCTCAACCCCGCCGCCGTGGACCGCACCCGCCGACGCGGCGCCGAGGCGCTGTGCGCGTCGGTGTTCGACCCCCTGCCCGACGAGGGCGCCTGGTCGACCGCGCTGCTGCTGGACGGCAACATCGGCATCGGCGGCGACCCCGGTCTGCTGTTGAAGCGCATGGCGCAGGTGCTGCGGCCCAAGGGAAACCTGATCGTCGAGGTGTGTCCCACCGATGTGGACGAACGCGTCGTGGTCGCGTTCACCGACGGACGCGGCGTCACGGGCACCGCCTTCGACTGGGCGCGGGTGGGGTCGCGGGCCCTGCGCCGCTTGGCATCCCCGTGCGGCTGGGCCCCGGTCGAGGACTGGACCCACGGCCGCAGGCGGTTCGTGCGCCTGGCGTCGGCGTCCTAAGCCGCCCAGCACCTCGTCGGCCGCCGCGTACGGGTCCAGCTCGCCCGCCGCCACTCGCTTCGCCAGCTCCTCGGTCACCTGATGGCGGGAGGCCAAGGCGCCCAACACGATCGCCGAGACCTCGGCGCGGGCGCGGGTGGCGCGGCGGCGTTGGAGCTCGCCGTGCTCGTCGAGCCATTGGTGGTGCTTTTCGATGGCGGTGACGACCTCGTCGATGCCCTCGGTGCGGTGGGCGACGGTCTTGATGATGGGCTGGCGCCACTCGTGGGGCTCGCGGGTGATCAGGGACATCATGGCGCGGATGTCGCGGAAGGTGGCGTCGGCTCCCTCGCGGTCGGACTTGTTGATGACGAAGACGTCGGCGACCTCGAGGATGCCCGCCTTGACCGCCTGGATGCCGTCGCCCATGCCCGGCGCCAGCAGGACCAGGGTGGTGTCGGCGAGGCCGGCGATCGCCACCTCGGCCTGACCGACGCCGACGGTCTCGATGAGGATGACGTCGAAGCCCGCGCCGTCCAGCACCCGGACCACCTGCGGGGTGGCGGCGGTCAGGCCGCCGAGGTGCCCGCGCGAGGACATCGATCGGATGTAGACGCCGGGGTCGGTGGCGTGCTCCTGCATCCGCACCCGGTCGCCCAGGATGGCGCCGCCCGTGAAGGGGCTCGACGGGTCGACCGCCAGCACCGCCACCCGCTTGCCCTCGGCGCGGAAGGCCGCGACCAGGGCCGTGGTGGTGGTGGACTTGCCGACGCCCGGGGAGCCCGTCAGTCCGACCACCTGGGCGGCGCCGGTGCGGGGCGCGAACGCCGCCGCCACGTCGCGCACCTCGGGGCCGCCGTTTTCCACGGCGGTGATGAGTCGTCCCAGCGCCCGCGCGTCGCCGTCGGCGGCGCGACGCGCGAGCGCGTCGATGTCCTGGCTCAAGACACCCTCAGCAGCAACGCGTCGCCCTGGCCACCGCCGCCGCACAGCGCCGCTGCGCCCAGCCCGCCGCCGCGCTGCTTGAGCTCGAGGGCGAGGGTGAGGGCGAGGCGGGCGCCCGAGGCGCCGATGGGGTGGCCCAGCGCGATGGCGCCGCCGTTGGGGTTGACGATCTCGGACGACACGCCGAGGTCCTTTGTCGACTGAATGCCGACGGCGGCGAACGCCTCGTTGATCTCCACCACCGACAGGTCGCTCACCGCGTCGCCCGACTTCGCCAGCGCGGCGCGGATGGCGTTGGAGGGCTGGGAATGCAGGGACGTGTCGGGCCCGGCGACCATGCCGTGGGCGCCGATCTCGGCGAGGTACTCCAGGCCCAGTTCGCGGGCCTTGGCCTTGCTCATCACGACCACGGCGGCGGCGCCGTCGGAGATCGGCGAGGAGTTGCCCGCGGTGATGGTGCCGTCGGCGGTGAACGACGGGCGCAGCCTCGACAGCACCTCGACGCTGGTGTCGGCGCGCACGCCCTCGTCGGCGCCCACCTCGACCGGGTCGCCCTTGCGCTGCGGGATCGACACCGGCGCGATCTCGGCGTCGAAGCGGCCGTTCTTCTGGGCGGCGGCGGCCCGCGCGTGGCTCTCGGCGGCGAAGGCGTCCTGCTCGGCGCGGCCGATGCCCAGGCGGGTGTTGTGGTTCTCGGTGGACTCGCCCATCGGGATGTGCTCGTAGGCGTCGGTGAGCCCGTCCAGCGCCATGTGGTCGGCCATCGTCACGTCGCCGTACTTGTATCCCTTGCGCTGCCCGGAGAGCAGGTGCGGCGCCAGGGTCATCGACTCCATGCCGCCGGCCACCATGATCTCGAACTCGCCCGCGCGGATCATCTGCGCGGCAAGCGAGATCGCGTTCAGGCCCGACAGGCAGACCTTGTTGACGTTCAGGGACGGCACGGTCAGCGGGATGCCCGCGCCGAAGGCGGCCTGCCGCGCCGGGTTCTGCCCGGCCCCGGCCTGCAGCACCTGACCCATGATCACGTACTCCACGGCCTCGGGCGCCACCCCGGCGCGCCCCAGCGCCGCCGCGATCGCGTGTGAGCCCAGCTTGGTGCCGGGGATCCCGCCCAGCGCGCCGAGCAGCTTGCCGTTGGGGGTGCGGGCACCCGCCACCAACACGGCGGTGGTGCGGTCGTCGCCTGCCATGATCGGCCTCCGTTTCGATTTCTCAGCTCCTTAAGCAAGACTAAGGGGCATGACCGAGTTGAGGCCCGTGGGGCTGCGCAAGATTGATCACGTCGGCATCGCCGTGCCCGATCTCGCCGAGGCGGTGAAGTTCTACGAGGAGGTGCTGGGCGGGCACTGCGTCCACGTCGAGGACAACGCCGAGCAGGGGGTGCGCGAGGCGATGATCGCCGTCGGCGACGCGTCCACCAAGGTGCAGCTGCTGGCGCCGCTGACACCCGAGTCCACCATCGCGAAGTTCCTGGACAGGAAGGGACCGGGCCTGCAACAGCTCGCCTTCACGGTCTACGACATCGACAAGGCGTGCGCGTCCCTGCGCGCCCGGGGCCTGCGCCTGTTGTTCGACGAGCCCAAGCGCGGCACCGCCGACTCGCGGGTGAACTTCGTCCATCCCAAGGACGCCGGCGGCGTGCTGGTCGAGTTGGTGGAACCGGCCTAGTTCACCAGGTGACGGGGAGCTTCTCCACTCCGTACACGATGGACAGTTCGCGGAACTTCAGCTCGTCGAAGTCGACCGCCAGGCGGAGCTTTTCGAAGCGGCGCAGCAGGGCCGGGTAGGCGATCTGGAGCTCGATGCGGCCCAGCTCGGCGCCGACGCAGCGGTGCATGCCGTAGCCGAAGGCCACGTGGGGCGGCATGTTGCGTATCGGGTTGACGGTCTCGGCGTCCTCGCCGAAGGCGGAGTCGCGGTTGGCGCCCGACAGCGACACCAGCACCACCTCGCCGGCGGCGATCTTCTGGCCGCAGGGCAGCATGACGTCCTTCATGGCGAAGCGCGGGAACGCCACCTGCACCACGCTGAGGTAGCGCAGCAGCTCGTCCACGACCTCGTTCACCGTGTCGCCCTGGCGAACCAGGTCGCCGTGCTCCTCATTGGTCATCAGGTGCAGAGCGCCGAGCGCCAGCATGCTGGCGGTGGTCTCGTGGCCGCCGATCAGGATGCCGTCGGCCAGGCCGGTGAGCTCGGAGTCGGAGATGTTGTCGCCGTGCTCGCGCACCAGCATGCCCAGCAGATTGTCGCCGGGGTCGGTGCGCTGCTGGGCAACGAGCGCGCCCAGGTAGTCCAGGGTTTCCTGCACGGCGTTCAGGCAGCCCTCGATGTCGCCCAGGAAGTCGAAGCGCGATTCCGACAGGCGCTGGAACGCGGCGCGGTCGGGGTAGGGCACCCCGAGCAGCTCGCTGATCACCAGGGACGGGATCGGCACCGCGAACAGGTCGACGAGGTCGGCGCCGGGACCGGCGGCCTCGATGGCGTTGAGCCGGTCGGCCACGATCTCCTCGATGCGCGGGATGAGGCGGCGCAGGCGGCGCATGGTGAACTCGGGTGTGAGCATGCGGCGCAGCCGGGTGTGGTCGGGCGGGTCGGTGAAGCCGAGGCCGCCCGGGTTGAGCTGCTTGAGGAAGTCGAGGTCGTCGTCGCTGGTGAGGTTCTTGAAGTCGTTGCTGAAGGAATCGGAGTCGCCCAGCACGGCCTTGGAGTCGGCGTAGCCGGCCACGAGCCACAGCGGCGGGCCGATCGGGTACTGGATGCGGCTGGCGGGTTGCTCGGCGCGGCGACGTGCGAGTTCGGGCACGGGATCCAGCCCGTCCCGCTGGAACTGCACCAGGGTGAAGGGTTCGTCGGACATCGATACTTCCTCATCTGTTCACTGCGCCGGGCGGGCCGCCACAGCGTATTAGCCCCCACGACAACCCTGCCAGACGGTACCTCCGCGACCCCCCGCGACGGCCAAGTTCGCCGTTCGCGCCACATTTCAATGCCGCATTATGTCCAAAAGGGGACTTTCCATCCTCGGCTGTATTCGATATCGTCACACAACGTTGACCCGCAAATCTCACGCCGACGGATCCGGAGGCGCGCCAAGTGAAGCCATATATTTTCGTCCACTGTGATCAGTCCGACTACTCGGCCTCGTTGCGCGCCGACGCCCGCACCGGCCTCACCGGCTTCCCGCCCTGGCTGCCGTCGCGGTGGTGCTTCGACGGCCACGGGCGCCACCTCTTCGACTTCCTCGCCGAGGCGCCGGGCGCGCACGTGTGGGACGCCGAGGCCATCGCCCTGTCCGAGTACGCCGCGGCGATCGCCGCGGCCACCGCCGCCCGCCAGCTGGTCTACCTGGGTCCGCTGTCGCGCTGGAGACTGGATTCCTTGGCCGACAAGATGTTCGGCAGCGGACGCCTCGACGGCGTCGCGGTGTGCGACTGCCCCAACGGCGACAACGCCGACCTGGAATCGCCGATCCCGGCGTCGGTGCCGCGGGTGGAGCGCCATCACCTGGTGTCCGACCTGCCCGGCGCGGTCCCGCCGCTTCCCGGCACGCGGCGGCTCATCGTGTGCCCCACGGTGACCTTCGCCACCGTGGACTCCCGCGACCGCCACCGCCTGCTCACCGGGCTGCGCAAGCGCTGCGCCATCGGCGACACCCTCCTGGTGGGCGCGCCGCTGCCCCGGGTGCCCGCCGGTCAGCGCGGCTTCTACGCCGACGCCGAGCGCTTCAACAAGAACGTCCTCAACGTCGTCAACCACACCCTGGACTCGGACGTCTCGGAGGAGGCCTTCGACCACGCCGTCGGCTATCACGAACGCCACGACCGGCTCGAGCTGCGGCTGCGGGCCCGCACCGACGTCCGCGTCGAGCTGCGCACCCTGGGTTTTCACATCGACCTGGCGGGCGGGCAGCCGCTGCGCACCTTCATCCTGTGCGGGCTGAGCCCCGAGCGGGTGGCCGCGGAGCTGCGCGAGGCGGGCTTCTCCGTGCGGAAGCGCTGGGGCGCATCGGACGACATGGTCGGGCTGTATCTCGCCGACGCCGTGTAGGACCGATGTGGATGGTGGGGCTCAGGGTTTGTGGTTCTTGTAGAGAGACTTAATGGTCCCGGTGTCGTCGCCGTCCAAGTTTATCTGCCCGTAGATCTTTGGGTATCTGTTGTCCCAATAGTACAAAAACATTCTTTTGTTCGGGCCCACCTTGCCCGCCAAGAGAACGTGGCCAGCGCTGTCGTCGCCGACCTCCTCAACAAGATGGATGCCGGAACTCGGTTTACGAAATTCATCTCTGGCATGCTTAAGGTCCATACCAGACTTGTCCAGATTGTGGAGCCGTAGATCATTGTCCTCACTGTCTGGATTGTCAAGCATGCACCTGAAATCGTGTATGTCTCCCATATCGTCCTCACACTCGGAGACGTCGTTGTACCAGGCGGATGCGAATCCTTTCAGCTGGCCGGCGGGAAAGAGGTCTTCGTTGTCCTTCAGGTCATATTCTACCTCCGTTGAGTCCCCTGTAGACTCTGCTGCGGACGAGGCTGGCGTCGACTTTGACGACTGCGATTGGTTGTGCGAAGCATTCGTTGGTTGGTTATGGGCACCCGAATTCACTAGCCATACGACGAAGGCGCCCAGCACTACGACCACCAGTGCCCCGATCCACACGAACCGTCGTGAGAACAGTTTCTCGTCGTACATCGCCGGTGCGGGTGGTTTATAGCCATCTGCCGATTCCGAGTGCTGTATCGGGGGCGGTGTCAGGTCTGGTGGTGGTGTCGTCGGGTCGGGGGTGGGTGTGGGTGGTGGTGTCAGGTCTGGTGGTGTGAACGGGGAGCTCACCTCGACGGGTATCGGGGGCGGTGGGGTCAGGGGCGGGGTGTGGGGCGGGGTGTGGGTGCTGGGGGTGGCGCCTTGGGCGAC
>NZ_DASQPW010000310.1:0-20466 GCF_035643755.1 Stackebrandtia sp.
CCTGCCTCACGAGGACGTGCGCGACTTGTGGAAAAGACTGTGGAAAACGCCAGGCTCAGCGCTGGACGGGAATGCACAACGGCGGGTCATCAGGGCGTTGGCCTTGATGACGAACGCACCCCGACACAGGGCAATGCTGCCCAGGAACCCGACGACGCAACTGACACGGAAACGTGGGATCAGCCGACGTCTTATGTGCGGCGATCATCCACCACACCTCCACCTTCAAACGGTGGATCGCGGCAACGACGATGTCCTCACCGTTCACTGCGCTGGGTAGCGAGTGGCACACTAGACGGCGTTCGGTTATCTCCTCCACGAGGAGACCTCCGTTCTGTAGGACTGGGGCGGGCTCTAGGTCGCCAAACTTTGAGGACCCGCCCCAGTCGTTTTCCTCCCGAAATCGCTGAGCGACAACGGAAGCCTCTATTCACTTGCCACCACGACCATCCGTGGTTGTGGTCACACGATTACGCTAGCATATGATGATAATTAGCACAACACGTGATGTGAAACGCGCGTGGATAGCTGGAGGGTTGATAGATGGCCAAGGACCAATCCCTGTCGTTGCGAGTGCAATGGCTTGGCGATCGGCTACGTCAGCATCGCGAGCGCCTGGGTCTAAGGCTTGAGGACGCTGCGGGTTACCTGCAAATGCACTACACGACTCTCGGACGATTCGAACGAGGAGAGCACCGCCCAAAACCGTCCTATGTAAGGGATCTCGTCGACCACTACGGCATCTCAGATCCAACGGAACGCCGCTTCCTGTTGCAACTGAACGATGACGCGTGGCGCAAGGACTTCTACGACGGGGACACTAGCGGGCTCGATATGGAATTCCTTGACTACACATGGCTTGAGGAACGCGCTGCCCGCATCTTGGCCTACGCGCCACTGCTTGTCATTGGCCTGCTTCAAACACCTCAATACGCCCAAACCCTCGCCTCGGCAGCGTGCGAGATCAGTGATGCTCCCGAGGACTTTGCGCGAACGGCCGAGACTCGGGCATCACGCCAACGCATCCTCACAGGCCAACACCCCACCACGCTGGAAGTGCTGTACGAAGAAGCAGCCTTGTTGCGTCCAATTGGAGATCACGAAACTCATAAAGGCCAACTTGAACACCTACACACGACCACCTCGCGCAGCAACATAGACATACGCATCCTTCGACGCGACAAGGGATGGCACCCTGGACTCGACGGCCCCTTCATGTACCTGGACATGCCTGACCCGTATCCCGACGTTGTCTACATAGAACATCTCGGTGGGCGCTTGTTCGTTGAGGAACATGCCACAGTAGACAAATACCGTCAAGCGTACAATTACATGCACCAATATGCCCGAGACTCCAAGGAGTCGGGCAAGTTCATCAAATCTGCGCTTAAGGACCTCGAGTGACCAACAACGAGACACTAGCCCTCCACCCCAAGTGGCGTAGGAGTTCTCGAAGCGCAAACAATGCCAGCCAAAACTGCGTAGAAGTCACAACCTGGCGCAAAAGCACCCACAGCTCAGGCAACGGTGGCCAATGTGTCGAAGTCGCCGTCTTGCGGCTGTCACCGCTGCCAAGCCCCAGGGGTAACCGACGTGTCTGACCCCACCCTCAACGTCTGGCGAAAATCCCGTCGAAGCCAGGGCAACTCTGCGTGTCTCGAGGTCGCAATCCTGCGCAAGGCCGTGCGGAGCACAAACGATGAACACCGACGCTGAAGTCAGAACCTGGCGCAAGAGCAGCGACAGCAACGCTGGGCAGTGCATCGAAGTCGTCTTGTGGCGTGCTAGCTCTCGCAGTAGCAGCAACGGCGGACAGAACTGCGTCGAAGCCTCGCTGTGGCGCAAGCGCATGGGACGCACGGCAATCCAAGGCCAGTGCGTCAAGAATGGGGCCACCAAATAGGTCTAGCCTTCGCTAGCCCATGCCGTGGCGAGCTGGTCGGCATCGGTAAGAACATCATCGATGCGGCCGCGAAGCTCGGCCGAACTGGCAACGATCTCACGAATGATGGGTAGCTGAGTGGCTTGCTGGTCTTCGGGTGAAATCTCGTCGAGAATCCAGTCCTCTCCAGCAAATGCGCGAATCACACCCTCAATCGCGAGCACCTTCAGCGGCGGGTCGGCCTTGGCGTAGTTGGAACGCATGGCTTCAACGAACCTGTCGATGGCTGCCCTGCTGCTGTCGTCCCTGAAGCGATGATCGAGACACACCGACAACACAGCCGTCCCATACACACCCAACTCGTTGCGCTCGTCGTCATTGAGCCGATCATTGAGGGTCTGGGCTTGCTCGGTGTCACCCAAGGCGACCGCGCGGACGAGACTGCGAACGTTGCTACTTGTCACGATTCTTCTTCCTCTTAAAGAGTCTGCTCAATCCCTCAACCGCGAACGCCGACATCAGCAAGGCGTTGGCGACCACGTCCTGAACTGGCACCGCTGCATCATTGTGCGATATCTCGGGGCCGCCGTGGGACTGTGGCACCCCCACAGTCTCCACTGGATCACGTGCTGCCACCTGGCCAATGATCGATGCCGTGGTGTCCTTGCCTTGCGTCTGCGCGCTCTCGATGTTACGAGCCATCGACCTGCCGAAGCGATTCATACGGCTCTTCGACTTGTCATCGTCGTCGTTGCTCTTCAGCTCCTGCTTCATGAAGCCACGGTGCGGGGACGCGGGTCCAGGTTGAAGCTGGTCGCCAATCTCATTGCGCCACGTGGACTCGGGCGGGGTCGCGTCACCGCCTCCACCTCTTAAACCGTTGCCCCGCACCGATTCCGCGGTCGACTGCATCTCCTTGAGCTTGTTGATCGCCTCCACCAGGACGCCGTCGGCCTCGCCACCCTGATCGACAGACGAACGAATCGTCGCCCCCATCGCCTCAGCACCCATACCCTCAAACTGACCAGCCAGATCCTCACCATCCGACTTCGCCTGCCCCACAGACGTTCGCGCCTGCTCCACCACCTGAATCGCCGCACCAATCCGCGCCGAATACTCATCGATACTGGACACACCCACGCCCTTCCACATAAAAGATCAGTGACCCGTACGGCAATCATCGCCGTACGGGTCACCGTACCAATATCCATGTGTCCATATATGACTGGACGACTCGCCCCTAGGCGGGAACCTCGAACCCCGCCAGCCGCTGGAGATCCGCCGTCCGCGCGCTCTCCTTCAGCGTGGCCTCGTCCAGTTTGATCACTGGCGCGATACCCCGCACGGACGAGGCCATCCACACGCCGTCCTTGGACGGCAGGTCGTCCACCCGCACCCGCGCCTCGGCGGGGCGGAGGCCGAGCTGGGGGGCGTTGTCGAGCAGGTATGCCGAGGTGGTGCCCGCCAGGATGCCCGTGTCGGCGGGGACGGTGTAGAGGGTGTCGCCCTCGAGCCACAGCAATGTGGACGTCGGGCCCTCGAAGGCGTAGCCGTCGGAGGATGTCCAGAGTGCGTCGTCGTAGCCGTTGGAGGTGGCGTAGCGCTGGGCCGACATCGTGACCGCGTAGGAGAGGGTCTTGGCGCCGCCGAGCAGCCACGGGGACTTGCCGCGCTCGTCAACGGGGTAGCCCAGCGACAGGGCCGTGAGCCTGAGGCCGTCGCGGCGCTTGGCGATGACGGCGTCGGCTACGGGGTTGAGGGTGGCGTAAAACGTTGGGGCGCTTCCCGACTCGAGGCCGCGGGTGCAGATCAGGCGCAGGGCGCCCTCGCGCTCGGCGCCGAAGGCGGCCAGGGCCGCGGCGCACAGCTCGCGGATGTCGGCGAGGTCGGGGAAGTCGACGTCGAGCTTGTCGGCGGAGCGGACCATGCGGGCCAGATGGGGCTCGAGTTGCCAGGGTTGACCCGCGCGGACGTTGATCGTCTCGAAGCAGCCGTCGCCGCGCACCGCCCCGAGGTCGTCGGCGTGCAGGATCGGTGCCGCGGCGTCGACGACGCCCTGTCCAAGAATCGCTACTACCTCTGCCATGCCGCGACCCTACCCCCGCCCCGAGCTCGGTCGGGACGGGTGGTGGCGGCGTCGTGACCTGCCCGACGGGGCCGCGCGGGGCGGCATAACATCGAGCGCATGGCCGCGGATTCCTCGAAATTGGCGACGGTGCTGCGCGCTCACGGGCTTCGGGTTACCGCGCAGCGCCAGTTGGTGCTGGACGCCGTGCGGGATCTGGGGCACGCCACCGCCGAGCAGGTGCACGAGTCGATCTGCGGGCGGGTGCGCGGGGTGAACATCACCACGGTGTATCGGACGCTGGACCTGTTGGAGAGTCTGGGTTTGGTGGCCCATACCCATCTGTCGCACGGGGCTCCCGTGTATCACCTGGCGGGCGATCGGGGGCACGTGCACCTGGTGTGCCACCGCTGTGGCACGGTCGACGAGGTGAACTCGGAAGTATTCGACGAGTTGCGGCGTTCACTGGAGAAGCAGCGCGGGTTCCTGCTCGATGTGGGGCATGTCGCGCTGTTCGGTATCTGCGCTAAATGTGAGAAGGCGAGCCATTGAGATCACAGTTGCTGTCCACAGCGGGGGCGGTGGCCGAGCTGGAATCGTCCACTGTGGCGTGGCATTACGGGGACCCGTTGCGGGAGCAGCGGACCCTGGACGGCGACGGCGCGATCGTCGAGCGGGCCCGCGACATCGTGACCGTCACGGGGCCCGAGCGGCTGACGTGGCTGCACAGCATCACCACCCAGCACCTCACCCAGCTGCCCGCCGACACGGGCACCGAGCTGTTGGTGCTGTCGCCCCACGGGCACATCGAGCATCACGCGGGGGTGTTCGACGACGGGACGACCACCTGGCTGGACACCCGGGCGGGCCAGGGGGCGGCGCTGGCCGACTTCCTCGTGAAGATGCGCTTCTTCACCGAGGTGGAGATCGCCGACGTCACCGAGCAGTACGCGTTCCTCACCGTCACGGGCCCCACCGACCTGGCCGCCGCCGACACCGCGGAGCTCCCCGACGCCAAGTTCGCCTCGGGCACGCTGCCCGAGCGCCCCACCTCGCTGTACGCGGGAGCCTCGACCGACGACGGGTGGGCGCGCCGCACCGACGCGCTGACCACGCCCACCGTGGACATCGTGGTGAAGCGGGATCGCCTGGGCCACAAGGTGACCGAGCTGGGTCGCCCGCTGGCGGGCACCTGGGCGTTCGACACCCTGCGGATTCCCTGTGCGTATCCCGAGGTCGGCGTCGACACCGATCACAAGACGATTCCGCACGAGGTGCCCTGGCTGCTGGTCGCCGCGGTCCACCTCGACAAGGGCTGCTACCGCGGCCAGGAGACCGTGGCGCGGGTGCACAACCTCGGCAAGCCGCCGCGGATGCTGAGCATCCTGCACCTGGACGGAATCAGCGAGCACGCGCCCGAGGCGGGCACCGACATCACATTGGACGGACGCGTCGTGGGCCGCGTCGGCACCGCCTCGCGCCACTACGAGGACGGCATGATCGCGCTGGCCCTGTTGCGCCGCAACGTGCGCGAGCGCGAGGACCCGAAGCTGTCCATCGGCGACACGGTGGCGGCGCTTTAGGCGACAGTGGACAGGTCGCCGATCCTGATCTGGTTGCGCAGCGGCTCGCCCGCGAAGAAGCGGCGGGTCTCCTCCACGGCGTAGTCCCCCAGCGTGGCGACCTCGCTGCCGATGGCGCCCGCCAGGTGCGGGGTCACGGTCACGTTGGGCAGCAACAGAAGCGGGTGGTTGGCGGGCAGCGGCTCGGGGTCGGTGACGTCCAGGACGGCGTCGATGCGTCCCGCGCGGCAGTGGTCCACCAGCGCGTCGTGGTCCACCAGCGACCCGCGCGCGGTGTTGATCAGCACGGCGCCGTCGCGCATCAGGCTCAGGTGGTTTTCGTCGATGAGGTGGTGGGTGGACGGCAAGGCGGGGGCGTGGATCGAGACCACGTCGCTGCGGCGGCACAGTTCCTCAAGGGACACTCGGGTGGCGCCGAGCTCGCGGGCCTCCTCGTCGGTCTTGAACGGGTCGGCCAGCAACAGCTCCATGTCGTAGCCGCGCAACAGTTCCAGGACCAGCTTGCCGATCAGCGACCCGCCGACCACGCCGATGGTGGTGCCGCTGTAGCCCCACTCCGTACCGTCCTTTTGGGTCGGAAATCCGTCCACAAGGTACTTCGCGGCGGCGGTGAAGGCGCGCTTGCGGGCCAACAGGATCGCGGCTCGGGTGTACTCGGCCACGGGCACGGCATTGGCGGGCGCCGCCGAGGTGACCGCGATGCCGCGCCGCCACACCGCGTCGGACAGGTGGATCTTCACCGTCCCCGCGCTGTGGGCGATCAGCCGCAGCCTCGGGGCGGCCTCCAGCACCGCGTCGGTGACCCGCGGGCTGCCCCAGCCCGTCAGCAGGAAGTCCGCGCGGGCCACGACGTCGGAGTGCTTCGCGAAGTCGGAGACCAGCAGTCGCGCGTCCACGTCGGCGAAGGCCGTCAGCCGATCCATGACCGCGGGGGTGAGCGCGAAGTCGCGCGCGTAGCGGCTCATGGCCAGGACACCGTAGGGGCGGGGGGACACGTCAACCTCCGAAAAGCGGGGCGAAGAGAAATCGGTTACTTGAAATTAGCAGCCAACCGTGATTGCCGCCGCACCCCCGTCGCGGCGCCTCCCTGAGCGCCTTGTCACGCAGTGGATACACGACGGAAAATTTTGGCAAACCCTTGCCAAGATCGCAGAAACCGTCTATCTTCACGGCAAGCTCTCAGTGAGGAGGCTCACCGTTGGCCGCCACCCCAGGCACCCCCGCCACCACGGCCGCGCCGCGCACCGCCACCCAGAAACGGCCGCCCCTGCGCCGTCGGCTGCGCCGCGACTGGCTGCTGCTGCTCATCATGGTGCCGGGCGTCCTGTACTTCCTTGCATTCCACTATGGAGCGCTGTTCGGCAACTTCATCGCGTTCAAGGACTACGTCACCTTCTACGGCGTGTGGGACAGCCAGTGGATCGGCGTCGACAAGTTCGCCGACCTGTTCGCCGACTCCGACTTCTGGCAGGCCACCTGGAACACCCTGTCGATCTCGTTCCTGCAGCTGCTGTTCTACTTCCCCGCCCCGCTGGCCCTGGCGATGCTGCTGCACAGCCTCACCAGCGACACCATCCGCCGCTTCGTCCAGAGCGTGGTCTACCTGCCGCACTTCATCTCCTGGGTGATCGTGGTGGCGCTGTTCCAGCAGGTGCTCGGCGACGTCGGGGTGTTCAACGGGCTTTTGGCCAACGGCGGCCTGCACACCGTCGACATCATCGGCAACCCCGACGCCTACAAGCCACTGGTGATCGCGCAGGTGATCTGGAAGGAATGCGGCTGGGGCACCATCATCTTCCTGGCGGCCCTCGCCGGGGTCAACGAGCAGCTGTACGAGGCCGCCGCCATCGACGGCGCGGGCTGGTGGCGCCGCACCTGGCACGTCACGCTGCCGGCGATCCGCCCCGTCATCATCCTGCTGCTCATCCTGCGGCTCGGCGACATCCTCACCGTCGGCTTCGAGCAGTTCTTCCTGCAACGCGACGCCGTGGGCCCCGCGGCCGGGGAGGTGCTGGACACCTTCGTCTACTACAAGGGAATCCAAAGTGGAGACTTCTCGCTGGGCGCCGCCGCGGGCCTGATGAAGGGCGTAGTCGGCCTGATCCTGGTGTACGCGGCCAACAAGCTGGCCCACCGATTCGGAGAGCAAGGGGTGTACCGGTCATCATGAGCGCCAACCGTCCCGCCTGGATGGGCAAACCGTCCCCATTGGTCAAGGCCGTCAAGGCCGTCGCCCTGGTCGTCGTCGTGGCCGTGGTGTTGTTTCCCTTCTGGACGATCGTGGCCACCTCGATCGCCTCGCCCCAGGAGGTGGTGGACAACGGCGGCTGGGTCGTCATACCGACCTCGCTGTCCTTCCACGCCTACACCGACGTCTTCGAGGGCGGCGTCATCACCCACGCCCTGCTGATCTCGGGCGGGATCACCGCGGTCGGCACGCTGCTGAGCCTGGTGGCCACCGTCTTCCTGGCCTACGCGCTGTCGCGGCCGTCCATCGTGGGCGGCAAGCCCGTGCTGCTGGCGATCCTGTTCACCTTCCTGTTCCCGCCGGCGATGATCCCGGCCTTCCTTGTGGTGCAGGAGCTCGGGCTCAAGGAGGACTACCTGTCGCTGATCCTTCCGGTGCTGGTCAACACCTTCAACCTCGTGGTGATGCGGGGCTTCTTCCAGAACGTCCCGAGCGAGCTCATCGAGGCCGCCCGCCTCGACGGTGCCGGGGACTTCCGCATCCTCACCCGCGTCGTGATGCCGCTGTCCAAGGCGGTGATCGCGGTGATCGGCCTGTTCTACGCGGTGAGCTACTGGAACTCGTTCTTCACCGCGATCCTGTACATGAGGTCCGACCAGTGGCCGGTGCAGGCGGTGCTGCGGCAGTACGTCACGCAGGGAGCGGCGCTGTCCAATACCTCCGAGGTCACCGTCGTCAACTCTCCACAATCGACAAAGATGGCGGTCGTCGTGATGGCCACCATCCCCATCATCGTGCTCTACCCCTTCGTCCAGCGCTTCTTCGCCAAGGGCGTCCTGACCGGAGCCATCAAATCCTTAGGAAAGAGGAGTCAACCATGAAACGACGCGATGCCCTTCGCCTCGGCGGCGTGGCGGCGCTGGCCGGCACCGCCGGCCCGGCGCTGGTGTCCTGCAGCGGTTCCGGCGGCGACAGCGACGTCGGCAACAAGGGCAAGAAGCTCGCGCCCTGGCCCACCTATGTGGAGTTCGACGGCCCGAAGCCCGACCTGCCCGGCGACGGCAAGACCGGCCTGCAGGGCGCCTACACCAAGTACCCCAAGAAGGTCGAGTCCGCCGGCTGGGACACCCCCGGTGACGGCACCGAGGTCACCTGCTCGGTTGTCACCTACGGCGTCCCGCCCAAGGGCGGCGACTCCTTCGTCAAGGCGGTCAACAAAGCGCTCGGCATCAACCTGAAGCTCAAGCTCATCCCCTCGGGCGAGTTCCAGGAGACCATGTCCACGATGACCACATCGGACGATCTGCCCGATCTGATGATGTTCGGCAGCGGCGTGACCGTCCCGCGCGAGCAGGAGTTCATCAAGGCCAAGTGCGCCGACATGTCGGAGTACCTGTCGGGCGACAACATCAAGGACTACCCCGGCCTGGCCAACATCCCCACCTACGCCTGGAAGGGCGTGGGCCGCATCGGCGGCAAGATCTACGGCATCCCGTCGGAGCGCCCGATCTTCGGCGGCTCGCTCATGGTGAACCGCACCGAATTCGACAAGGCGAACGTCCCCCTGAAGTGGAACAAGGACGACTACGTCGCGGCGATGAAGCACCTCACCAAGGGAAAGAAGTACGCCCTGGGTCTGGCCAAGGACGCCCAGATCGACTACTGGACGGGCTCCCTGGGCGCCCCCAACGTCTGGAGCGTCGACGGCGGAAAGTTCACCACCACCTTCGACACCGACCAGTACGCCGACGCCATCAAGCTGCTGGCGAAGCAGTTCGCGGACAAACAGGTCTACCCCGACAGCCCCAACATCTCCAACGTGGACAACAAGACCTACTTCTCCAACACCACGCTGGCCAGCTACCGCGACGGCTGGGGCGCCATGGGCCCGTGGGCATTCGACCAGGCCAAGGGCGACTTCACCGTGGACTTCGCGTACCCGTTCTCCGCCGACGCCACGCCGTGGACCGGCACCGGCTACTTCGGATACACGGTGTTCAAGAAGGCCAAGGCGAAGCGGCTCAAGCTGCTGTTGGCGGTCTGCAACTTCCTGGCCGCCCCGTTCGGCACCAAGGAGTACGAGCTGTTCAACTTCGGCGTGGAGGGCAAGCACTTCACGCGCGAGGACGACGGCACGCCCAAGCCCACCAAGCTGTGGAACACCAGCGAGAACAAGACGAACTACCCGGTGCCTTATGTGGCCTCCGCCCCTACCGTGCTGTTTTACCCCGGTTACGCTGACAGGACCGAGGCGGTGTACGAGTGGGAGAAGGAGCTCGTCAAGAGCGTCGTGCATGACCCGTCGGTCGGCATTCGGTCGAAGACCCAGACCGAGAAGGGCGCCGACCTGTCGAAGTCCATCCAGGACGCATATTTCGGCGTCATCTTCCACGGCAAGAGCATGTCGACGTTCTCCGACGCCGTGAAGGAGTGGCACTCCAAGGGAGGCGACGACATGGCCAAGGAGCTGGCCGAAGAGTATTCGGCCAGCAAGGACTGACGTCGCGCACTCGGTTGCCCACAAAGAACGGAAGCGGATCAATGGCGGACCACGGACCGGCACGGCGCGCCACCATTCGCGACGTCGCCGCCTCGGCCGAGGTCTCGGTCGCGACCGCGTCGCGGGTGCTGTCGGGAAGCGACTATCCCGTCTCCAACCGCATGCGCGCCAAGGTGATGCGCGCCGTGGCCGAACTGGACTATGTGGCCAACGCGCACGCCCGCGCGCTGTCGGGCAGTCGCCCCAAGGTGATCGCCATGGTGTCGGCCGCCATGCACTCGTCCTTCTATTCGGACATCGCCCAAAGCGTGGTGGAGGCCGCCGCCGAACACGACCGGTTGTGCATGTACGCCAGCAGCCGGGGCCACGCCGAGACCGAGCTGGAGATCGTGTCGCTGCTGCGCGAGCAGAGCGCCGACGCGGTGATCCTGGTCGGCGGCGTGGTCCCGACCGCCGAGTACACCGCCCGCATGACCCGCATCGCCGAAAGCCTCGCCTCGGTGGGCTCGCGGCTGGTGCTGTGTGGACGGCCCGGCCTGGACCCGAGCATTCCGGCCTATGTGGTCAGTTACGACAACGCCGACGGTGCCTACGCGATGATCAGCCATCTGGCCTCGCGCGGGCACCGTCGGGTGCTTCACCTGGCGGGCGACGAGACCAACACCACGGCCATGGACCGGGTGGTGGGCTACCGCCGCGCGGTGGCCGACTGCGGGCTCGACGCCGACCCGTCCCTGCTCGAATACGGACGGTTCAGCCGCGAATCGGGCTACCAGCGCACCCGCGCCCGTCTCGAGGCCGGGCGCCGCGACTTCACCGCGATCTTCGCCGCCGACGACCTGGTCGCCTCCGGCGCCATCCGCGCCCTGGGCGAGGCGGGGCTGCGGGTCCCCGCCGACATCTCGGTGGCCGGCTACAACGACTCCGACCCCTCCCTCGACGTCACCCCGCCGCTGACCACGGTGCACATCCCCGCCGACCAGATGGGCCGCACCGCGGTGCGGCTCGCCCTGGCCGACAACCCATCCGAGACCGTGGTCACCCTGGGCACCCACATCGTGGTACGCCAGTCGGTGGCGCCCCCGCCCGGTGGGCCCTCATAGCACCGATTTCGAGAAACCCGCGAATCCGACCGTCCCTTGCGACGATGATGTGGTCGCCGAAGACACCAACGGGAGGACTCACGTGAACTGGGGACAACGCATCACCGTGACACTGACCGCGGCCGCCGCGGGAATCGGCGCCGTCGCCGTGGCGTCCGCGCCCGTCCAGGCCGCCGAGACCAGTCAGCCACCGGCGATTCACGCCGAATGCCAGGACGGGGAATGGGAGGACGGAAACCCGACCTTCTGGAATTGCCAGCCCACCGGCGTGCTGCCCGACCGGCCCGTCGTCATCCACGCCGTGCACATGTGGATCGACGGCGAAGACCGGGGCGGTGTGGACGTCAGCTGCCAGGATTCCGACCCGGTCAGCGCACCGGTCATCCACACCGACGCGTGCCAATACCTCGCCTGAGCCTCGGGCGATCCACCGAAGTACCGCGCCACGAGCCTCCGCGCTCGTGGCGCGCGTTCACGCCCGGGGCCGCAGGGTGAGGGCCTTGCGGGTCGCCGGATGCACCGCCACCAGGCCCGCCTCCTCCTTCGCGGCGCACAGCTCCACGAGCTTCGCGTACGCCGCCTCCCCGATCAGCGCGGTCAGCTCGGCGCGGTAGCTGCGGTACAGCGGCTCGGCCCCGACGTGGGCCGAGGGCGCCGAGGTGCACCACCAGCCGAACTCGTGGCCACCGGAACCCCAGGCGCGGCGGTCGAACTCCCCGATCCAGGTGATGTCGACGCTGGTGCCGTCCGCGCGGTGCACAGTGGAGAAATCGCGCTTCACCGGTACCTGCCAGCACACCTCGGGCTTGTAGTCCATCGGGTGGGCGCCGTCGCGCAGTGCCTGGGCGTGCAGGGAACAGCCGTAGCCGCCGTCGAAGTCGCGCCGGTTGTGGAACACACAGGCGCCGTCCACCACGTCGGTCTTGCGGGCGGGCTGCTCGATGCCGTCGTCGTCGGCCAGGGTGTCGGCCACCACGGCCGCGGCGACCTTGCGGTGCTGCTGCCAGTGCTCGGGCGCCAGCCGCGCCGCCGCCTTGCGCACCCGCTTCTCGTCGTCGGCGTCGGTGAAATAGGCCCCGTGCACGCAGCACCCGTCGTCGGGCAGCGTCGCCTCGATCCCCTTGCAGCCCTGCCCGAAAATGCAGGTCCAGCGCGACAGCAGCCACGTCGCGTCGGCCCTGATGATGGTGTCGGCGTCGTTGGGGTCGGCGAATTCCAGCCACTCCCGGTCGAAATCGAGCCCCGTCTCCTCGTTGTCACTCACGCCTTGACCCTAAGCTGTGGGGATGTCCGACAAGACCGCACCGGTGCTGCTGTCGACGTCTTCGGTGTACCCGGAGCCCACGGCCGTCGCGTTCGAGCTTGCCGCCAAGCTCGGCTACGACGGGGTCGAGGTGATGGTGTGGACCGACGCCGTCAGCCAGGACCCCGAGACATTGGCCACATTGTCCGGACACTATGGCGTGAACATCGGCGCGGTGCACGCGCCCTGCCTGCTCATGACCCAGCGGGTGTGGAGCAAGGACCCGTGGGAGCGGCTGCGGCGCGCCGCCGTGATGGCCGAGCGCCTCGACGCCCCCGTCGTGGTGATCCACCCGCCGTTCGCCTGGCAGCGCGGCTACGGACGCGGCTTCGCCGCCGGGCTCGACCGCATGTCGCAACGCTTCGGCGACATCCGCTTCGCCGTGGAGAACATGTACCCGATCAAGATGGCGCGCAAGGGTTTCGTCCCCTACGCCCCGCACTGGGACCCCACCGACCCCGGCTACGACAACTACACCCTCGACCTGTCGCACTGCGCGGCGTCCAACTCCGACGCCCTGGCGATGGCCGAGCGGATGGGCGACAACCTCACCCACGTGCACCTGGGTGACGGTGCCACCCCCGGACGCGACGAACACGCCGTGCCCGGACGCGGCGGCCAGCCCTGCGCCGAGCTGCTGACTTCCCTGTCACGCAAGCGAAACGACTTCACCGTCACGGTCGAGGTCTCCACCCGCAAGGCCGGGCACCGCGCCGTGCGCGAGGCCGACCTCGCCGAGTCCCTCGCGTTCGCCAGGCAACACCTGACCCCGGCGGCGGCGTCCTAGTCGCCGAGTATCCGCTCCCACAGCAGCCCGTCCCGCCAGCTCCCGTCGAGAAGGATCGAGGAGTGCGCGACGCCGTAGGGGCTGAACCCGTTGCGGCGCAGCACTCGCTGCGAGGACAGATTCTCCAGGTTGGTTGACGCCTCGACGCGGTGCAGGCCGAGCTCGTCCGCCATCACCCGCAGTGCCAGCCCGACGGCGCGTCCGGCGTGGCCCTGATTCTGGGCGACGCTGCCGATCCAGTATCCGAGGGAGCCGCGGCGCAGGTGCGGCTGCGGCAGGATGCCCCCGACGGTGACCTGCCCGATCACCCGGTCGTCGGCGAGCACCACGCCCGGCCAGACCACCCCGTCCCGGTGCTTGGCCAGCAGGCCGTCGATCCGCTCCGCCTGGCCCTGCGGGGTGAAGAAGTCGGACGGCTGGAGCGGCTCCCACGGCCGGAACGCCTCGACGTCGCGCGCCCGATGCTCGGCGATCGCGGCGGCGTCGGCGGGCTCGATCAGGCGGATCCTGGTGTCGCCGCACACGGGCTTCTCCTCATCGCGGTGGCCAACATGAAGCAGGACGCGGCCCTAGACGGCCGCGGCCTCCTTCTCGCGCTTGCGCGCGCGATGCGCGGCCACGTGCGAACGGGTCGCGCAGCGCTCCGAACAGAAGCGGCGGCAGTTGTTGGACGAGGTGTCCAGGTAGACGTTGCCGCAGCGCTCGTCCGCGCACACCCCGAAGCGGGCCCCCTTGTACTGGCACAACCACACCGCCAGGCCCCAGGCGGCGCCGGCGATGAACTCCGAGGCCACGGCCGAGCCGCGGCCGCTGACGTGCATGTGCCAGTTCTCGTTGCTGTGCCCCGAGATCCGCGGCTGCACCGGGAACTGCTCGAGCAGGGCGTTGAGGATCTCCACGGCCCCGGCGTCGTCGCCGGCCGAGCCCTTGACGAAGACGTCGCGCATCTTGCGTTTGGCGCGACGGAAGGTGGCCAGGTCGCGTTCGGTGGCGCGTTTCGACCACCAGACCCGGTCACCGAAGAACGCGTGCAGGTCCGCCATGTCCGTCAACTCGGCGTTGACGAGGTCGGCGGCTGTCTGTGCGTAGGCATCGAAGTCCACGGACCTACGGTAGTCAATCCAAACGCCGGTAACCAGTCGCGCTCGGAGCAAGCCCTTACCAGGGCGGTCCCGGCCCCGCTCAACGCCGAAAACTTAAGGAAGATTCGGCTCCCGACGCCCTACCCCGTACCTGGTGGGGATAACCTCGCTTCCATGCTGCGATCCATGATTCTCGCCGCGGCCCGCTCATCACGCCTGGAACGCATGGCCGCCACCGCGCCCGTCGCCAAGGGCGTCGTGAACCGTTACGTGCCAGGCAGAGCCACCGACGACGCGCTGCGCGCCACCCGCGAGCTCGTCGACAACGGGCTGAAGGTCAGCCTCGACTACCTCGGCGAGGACACCCTCACCATCGCCCAGGCCGAGTCCACTCGCGACGAATACCTCCGGCTGCTGTCGTCGCTGAACTCCCAGGGCCTCACCCCCGCCGCCGAGGTCAGCGTCAAGCTGTCCGCGCTGGGCCAACGCATCGACGAGGACATGTCGCTGCGGATGGCCGAGGAGATCTGCACCGCCGCGGCGGACGCGGGCACCACGGTCACGGTCGACATGGAGGACCACACGGTCACCGACCAGACCCTGGACGCCGTCGCCAAGCTGCGCGAGAAGTTCGCCGGCACCGGGGCGGTGCTCCAGGCGTACCTGCGGCGCACCGAGGCCGACTGCAAGGAGTTCGCGGTCAAGGGCTCCCGGGTGCGGCTGTGCAAGGGCGCCTACGCCGAACCGGAGTCGGTGGCCTTCCAGCGCAAGCTCGACATCGACCGCTCCTACGTGCGCTGCGTCAACTCGCTGATGCGCGGCGAGGGCTACCCGATGCTGGCCACCCACGACCCCCGGCTGGTCGAGATCGGCATCGACCGCGCCAAGTGGTACGACCGCGGGCCGCACTCCTTCGAGTTCCAGATGCTGTACGGCATCCGCACCGAGGAGCAGAAGCGGCTGGTGGAGGCCGGTTACCAGGTGCGCGTCTACGTGCCCTACGGCGACCAGTGGTACGGCTACCTGATGCGACGCCTCGCCGAGCGCCCCGCGAACCTGACATTCTTCCTGCGTTCCTTGCGCGGCAACAAATAGCGACGTCACCGACGCAAAGTCCGGCCCCTGTGGACTCAGTGGAGATTGTGGATTGTTATCCAAACGCAATCCGGACGTTTGTCGACGGTGGCACCTCCCCCATAATGTGATGCGGTGACCTTCGGCTCGCAATATCCCGGCCAACCCCGCCCGCCGGTACCCCCCAACCAGGTACCTCACGTCCCGGCGCCGCGGGGGCCCGACATGTTGCCCCCGACCATGGCGCCGCGGCCGCCCGGCTTTCCGGCGTACCCGCCGTACCAATACCCGCCCGGGTTCCCCCCGCTGCCACCCCCGCCCCCGCGCGGGCCCCGGCGCGCCGCCGCGGTCGTCGTCACCATCATCGCCCTGATCCTGATCACCACCCTCACCCTCGGCGTCACCGCCGCGATCGCCGGCCAGTCCAACGCCGTCATCGGCGACGGCGCGGTCAAGAGCCCCGACGACAACGACGGCTCCGACGTCCGGGTCAACTACCTGGAGCAGAAGGCCAAGGCCGAGCTCGCCGACTCCGCCGAGGGCCTGCTGGACGGCAACGAGGACAAGTGGCTGTCGGTCTACGACGGCTCGGTCCACGACGAGATGAAGCGCCGCTACAACTCGCTGCGCGCCCTGAGGGTCTCGTCCTTCGACTACCAGGTGGTCAAGCCCCCCGAGGACAAGTCCGGCGGCACGTGGGCCCTGAACCTGGGCGTCAACTACTGCCTGGGCGGCAAGAAGCACGCCAAATGCGGCCCGTCGGGCATCCTGTTCAACACCGAGTGGACCGACAAGGACGACTCCTTCCTCATCACCCGGGTCGACGAGTCCGACCCCAACAGCGCCGGCCCCCGCCCCTGGGAGGTCGAGGACCTCAAGGCCAAGGTCGGCAAGCGCGCCATCGTCGCCGGCCCCGCCAAATACGAGGACAAGCTGAACGACGCGCTCAGCGTCGCCGAGTCCGCGGCGGAGAACGCCGACAAGTACGCCGTCTACGGCAAGGTCGACCGCTACGTCATCTTCCTGGCCGGCGACGAGGAGTTCGCGCGCTGGTACGGCATCGGCGACCCCGGCGACAACGTGGTCGGCTTCGCCATCCCCCTGCCCGAGGTCACCAAGAACGGCGGCACCAAGCCCGGCGGCTCCGAGGTGGTGGTCCACGTCGACCGCGCCCAGGCCAACAGCACCGAGTTCACCGCCACCATGCGCCACGAGCTCGGCCACGTCGCCACCCTCCACCACAGCCCCGAGCACCACCGCATCGAGGAGGACTGGTGGCTGTCGGAGGGTGTCGCCGAACTCATCGACCACGGCGCCCCGAAGGACGCCCCCCTCAAGGAACACCCGTACCTGCGCTCCCGCGACGTCCAGGAGTACTTCAAGAAGGACAAGTGGAACGGCAAGATGGACCCGGCCACGCCCACCGACGACCAGCTCACCGGCTCGGCCAAGTACGGCATCGCGTTCTACGGCGTGTACTACCTCTTCGACAAGTACGGCAAGGACAAGTTCATGAAGTACTTCAAGAAGATCGCGCGCAACGGCGAAGACCCGGACAAATCCACCAAATCGGTCTACGGCAAGTCCTACGACGCCCTGCTGAAGGAGATCGCCAAGCAGGTGAAAAAGATGGCCAAGGCCGCCTGAGGCGGTCGTGCGAAGGTACGAATTCCCACGTCGTAACACAACTAACGTCTGAATCGCTGGGCACCAGCGGCACTATCACATTACTGTTGGTGTTCGGCGCACCAAACGGGGTGTGTCGTGGATACCGGGAAGTTTCCGGCATTCGCGAATGGGAATGGTGGGAATCATGGCAACACACAACTTGCTGGAAGAGGTCAAATTCCTGACCGTGGCCGAGGTCGCGGCGTTGATGCGCGTTTCGAAGATGACCGTGTACCGCCTGGTGCACTCGGGTCATCTGCCTGCAATCCGGGTGGGACGGTCGTTTCGGGTCACCGAGAAGGCCGTGCAGGACTACCTCGCACACAGCTTCAAGGATGCGTGAGAGGGCGAGTTTCTGAACGGCCAGGGCGGTTCGGAAACTCGCTTCCCCCGGCTTCGGTTGTCCCGCGATTAAGCGGCCCGCGTCACCACGTTAGCCTTACTAGGCCCGCCCGCGCCCCGTGTCTCATCACCTGGCGGCGGCGGCAAGCACCTGTCCACCATCACCCGATCACACTGCGAGGAACATCTATGGGCTCGGTCGTCAAGAAGCGGCGTAAGCGCATGGCGAAGAAGAAGCACCGCAAGCTGCTGCGTCGCACCCGCGTGCAGCGTCGCCGCCAAGGCAAGTAACGCGCGAACACCATGAGCCCCGCGACCGTCCTGGTAACCGGCGCAGACCGATACCTCGCTGGTCGACTCGTGGCGCGCCTGACTGCCGACGACCAGGTGAAGCGCACCATCAGCGTGAACACCGACGCCTTGGGCGACAGCGATCTGAAGGATCTGCTGGAGGACGAGGGCGTCGACACGGTGGTTCACGCCGCCGTGGCCGCCTCGGCGGTGCGCTCGGGAGGGCGCACGGCGCAGAAGGAATCCAACGTCATCGGCACCATGCACCTGTTGGCGGCCTGCCAACGGGCCGCCACGGTGCGCCGGGTCGTGGTGAAGTCGTCGGTGGCGGCGTACGGGGCGTCCGCCCGCGACCCCGCCGTGTTCACCGAGGACACCGAGCTGCGCGTCGCGCCGCGCGGGGAGTTCGCCGCCGACATCCTCGAGGTGGAGGCGTACGCGCGGGGTTTCGCGCGGCGCCGTTCCGACGTGGCGGTGACCGTGTTGCGGCTGGCGCCGCTGTTGGGGCCCACCTCCGACACCTCCCTGACCCGGTATTTCTCGCTGCCCGTGGTGCCCACCGTTTTGGGTTACGACCCGCGCGTGCAGTTCCTGCACATCGAGGACGCCCTGGACGTGCTGCATCGGGTCACTTTGGACGGACACGAGGCGCCGCGGGGACGGCCCGACGTGTTCAACGTCGCCGGTCCCGGTGTTTTGCTGCTGTCCCAGGCGATCCGCCGCGCCGGTCGGGTGGCCGCCCCGGCGCCCGAGGCGCTGCTGCGCGGCGTGGCCGCGTTCGCGCGCGGCCGGGGAATCGTCGACTTCTCCCGCGACCAGCTCGACTTCCTGCGCTTCGGCCGGGTGGTGGACGTCCAGCGCCTCACCTCGGTGTACGACCTGACTCCGCGGCCCACCCCCGCGGCCTTCGACGACTTCGTCACGGGGCACGCTCTGATGTCGGTGCTGGGCGGGCGCGACGCCGAGGGGCGCTCTTTTCGGGACAGGGCAAAGGATCTGACCTCCATTCGCAACGGCAGGGGCAACCCGCGATGAACGAGCCGATGGACGCCGACGCCGCCGCCGAGGCGATCGCCGACGTCGCCAACCTCCTCACCAAGAGACTCACGGGCGACTACGAGGTCGACGAGTTCGGCTTCGACTCCGAACTGACCGAGACGCTGACGGTCCCGCTGCTGCGTCCGCTGTACCGCAAGTGGTTCCGCGTCGAGGTGACGGGCCTGGAGAACGTGCCACTGTCGGGCGGCGCGCTGCTGGTGGGCAACCACTCCGGCACCGTGGCCATGGACGCGCTCATGGTGCAGGTGGCGCTGTTCGACGACCACCCCGCGCACCGGCACCTGCGGTTGTTGGCCGCCGACTTCGTGCTCAAGGCGCCGCTGCTGGGCGAGTACGCCCGCAAGACGGGCGCCACCCTGGCGTCCAACGCCGACGCCGAGCGGCTGCTGGACGCCGAGGAGCTGGTCGGGGTGTTTCCCGAGGGCGTGAAGGGGACCGGCAAGCCGGTGTGGGATCGCTATAAGCTGCAACGCTTCGGGCGCGGGGGCTTCGTGTCGACGGCGCTGCGGACCGGGGCGCCCATCATCCCGGTGTCCATTGTGGGCGCCGAGGAGATCTATCCGCTGATCGGCAACATCCCGGCGCTGGCGCGGCTGTTGAAGCTGCCGTACTTCCCCGTCACTCCGACGTTCCCGTGGCTGGGGCCGCTGGGGCTGGTCCCGTTGCCCAGCAAGTGGATGATCCACTTCGGCGAGCCCATCGACACCAAGGACATGGAGCACCTGGCCGACGACCCGCTGGAGATCTTCAACCTGGCCGACCGGGTCAAGGAGACCATCGCCGACACGCTCGCCGAGCTGCTCGACCGGCGCGGCCCCGCCTTCCAGTGAACCCGGAGTTAGGCTTCTCCCATGGCTTCCACCACCTTGTGGTCGGTATACATCACGACGTACACCGGCCTGGCGATCGCGGCGATCACCGGACTGTTGGCGATCGCGGCGCTGGTGCACTGCGCGCTGCAAAAGCCCAACGCCTTCCCCGCCGTCGGGCCGCTGTCCAAGGGTGCCTGGCTGGCCATCCTCGCCGGGTGCCTGCTGCTGTCGGCCCTGGGGGTCGGCGGCGCGCGCGGCGACATCGGCCTGGACCTGTTCAGCATGATCGGGCTGGTCGCGTCGCTGGTGTACCTGCTGGACATCCGTCGCGCCATTAAGGAACTCGGTTCCGGCTCGTGGTGACCGACACGCTGGTGCGCGGGGACGGCGCGCCGGTGACCGTGTTCGCCCACGGCCTCGGGGGAGGCATCGCCGACACCCGCCCGCTGGGCGGCGGGGTGGCCGGCACCAAGATCTTCTACACCGCTCGGGCCCACGACGGCGTGCCCGCCGAGCGCTTCGACTACACGACGCTGGCGGCCGACCTGCGCGCCGTCGCCGACGCGCACGGCGCCACCCGGGCGCTCGGGGTGAGCATGGGGGCGGGCGCGCTGTGCCGCCTGCTGGCGGCCACGCCGCGCCGCTTCGAGCGCGTGGCGTTCTTCCTTCCCGCGGTGCTGGACGAGCCGCGGGACCGACCCGCGGCGGGCAGGCTCGCGCGGCTCAA
>NZ_DASQPW010000311.1:0-6670 GCF_035643755.1 Stackebrandtia sp.
TCGGGCGGATCGGAAACCGGCGGGCACGGCGCGGCGGCGTACGCCTCCCCGCCGATGAGGGACTCGGGATCGCTTGGCGGGCCGTCGCTTCAGGGGCCGGCGGTCGCGACGCCGCATGCACCGATCCCGCCGACGCCCGCCACGCCGACGCCGACACCGCTGCCGACACCGAATCTCATCGCGATGCCGCCTACCGTCGCGCCGCTGCCCCCGACAGGCGTTCGCACGTCCCCGCCCCTCGGGACGCCACGGCCGACGGTCAGGCCCGTGATCGGTTCCCGCCCAGGGGTTTCCGGGCAGGCGCCCACGACGGTGGGCCGCACCCCCAACAGCATCATGCGCCCCGTGATCGGCAATCGTCCCGGCACCGCGACGAATCGACCCGCCCCCGCCAAGGGGCGGCTGATCGGCGAGGACGGCGTGGCGGGGCGGCGCGCCAGTTCCCGAACCACCGCCGAGCGCATCACGCGTTCCCCCAGGGTCTATTCGCCCGACAAGGATGTCAACCGCGGCGTGATCCGCGCCTCCCGCGTCCGGCAACGTCCCGAGTGGGTCGTGGAGCGCGACATCAAGTCCGATGTGGAACGCCTCGGCAGGCGGCCCGCCGAGCCCGACGAAGCGGTGTGCGAGGAGCTCCAGATCCGCCACGAGGCGCTGCCCGGCATCATCACCCCCGCGCCACCCCCCTCGGCCACGACATAACTCGGAGACGTCGAAGGGGCGGGACCACGCCCACAGGTCGGCGCGACTGGCTAGGGTCGGGCGGTATGAGCCAACGACTGCCCGCATCCGACGTCCAGCCGCAGCTTCCGGGCTGGCGGGTGCTGCTGCACAGCGTCTACGCCACCTTCGACACCGGCGACTTCAACGCTGGTGCCGCCTTCGTCGCCGAGATCGCGCGGCTGGCCGACGCCGTCGATCACCATCCCGATGTCGTGCTGCGTTATCCCAGCGTCAATGTGAGCATCCACAGCCACGACGTCGGCGGGCTGACCTCCCGCGACGTTCGCCTGGCGCGCCAGATCACCGAGGCGGCCGAGGCGCGCGGCATCGCCGTGGATTCGACGGCCCCGCAGGTCACCGAGCTGGCCATCGACGCGCTCGACATCGCGGCGGTGAGGCCGTTCTGGCGGGCGGTGCTGGCCTATCGCGACGGCGACAAGTCCGACGTGGTCGACCCGCGCGGCATCGGTCCCACGGTGTGGTTCCAGCAGATGGACGCACCGCGCGAGCAGCGCAACCGTATCCACTGTGACGTGTGGGTGCCGCACGACCAGGGCGAGGCCCGGGTGGCGGCCGCCGTGGAGGCGGGCGGTCGCGTCGTCAGCGACGCCGAGGCCCCCGCGTTCTGGGTGCTGGCCGATGCCGAGGGCAACGAGGCATGCGTGTGCACCTGGCGAAACCGCTCCGACTGATGCCGCGCCACGTCGATCGATACGAAGGGACGCAACATGTTCGCCAGCAGCTGTGACGAATACGGCGACGCCTCGGTGCTGCGGTACCGCGAGGCCCCGGACCCGCGCCCGGGTCCGGGCCAGGTGCGCATCCGGATGCGGGCGGCCGCGGTCAACCCCTACGACGTGAAGGTGAGGTCGGGGCTGATGCGAGGAGTCGCGACGACCGACTTCCCCTACATACCCGGTGGCGAGGCCGCGGGGGTCGTCGACGAGGTCGGCGGCGGCGCGCGCGCCGCCGTCGGCGACGCGGTGTTCGGGCTCGGCGCGGCCGCCTACGCCCAGTGCGTCGTCCTCGATCACTACGCGCCCAAGCCGTCCGGCTTCGACTGGCCGCGGGCGGGCGGGACGGCGCTGGCGGCGGAGACGGCGCTGCGCTGCCTGCGGCTGGTGGGCGTGGAGCGCGGGCACACGGTCGTGGTCGACGGCGCCTCGGGGTCGGTGGGCAGCGCGGCGGTTCAGTTCGCCGTCGACGCGGGCGCCGACGTCATCGGGACCTGCGGCTCGTCCAATGCGGACTTTGTGCGCTCGCTGGGTGCCCGCCCGATCGCCTACGGTCCGGGGTTGGAGCGGCGCGTCGGGGAACTGGCCGACCGGGTGGACGCCGGCATCGACACCACGGGCCACGGTTCGGTGGCGCAGCTGTTGAACCTGACCGGTTCGAAGGACCGGGTCGTCACCATCGCCGACTTCTCGGGCGAGCACGACGTGCACGTGACGTCCGTTCCCAGTGCCTTCGACGCGCTGGACAGGGCGGCGGCACTGGCGGCCGAGGGCCGCTACACGGTCCGGGTGGGGCGGACGTTTCGGCTGGCCGAAGCCGCCGAGGCGCACCGGCTGGCCGAGGCCGGCGGATCCGGCGGCAAGATCGTGTTGACCAACGACCAGTAGCCAGGACCGTTGTGCCGCAACGCCTTCAGGCGCTCACGGCCGGCGGTGCACCGCCGCGTAGGTCTTGCGCAGCGCGGCGAGCGACGCGTCGTAGGACGCCCGCGCCACCCCGGTGAACAGGCAGTCGACCACCATGAGCTGGGCGATGCGGCTTCCCAATGCGCCCGAACGGAACCGGGTCTCGCGGGCGGCGGTGGTCAGGACGATGTCGGCGGCGCGGGCCAGGGCCGAGTCGTCGTGGTTGGTGATGGCGATGGTGCCGGCGCCCGCCGCCGCGGCCAGGGTCAGGAAGTCCACTGTGGCGTCGGTGCCGCCCGAGTGCGAGAAGCCCACGGCCACACAGGAGGCGTCCATGGTGGCCGCGGCGCACAGGGCGGCGTCGGTGTCCTGCCACGACAGCGCGGTGCGTCCGATCCGGTTGAGTTTCTGCTGGAGGTCGAGGCCGACCAGGGCGCCGGCGGCGACGCCGAAGCCGTCGACCCGCCGGGCGGCCGACACCATTTCCACGGCGTGCGACAGGGCGTCGCGGTCGAGGATCTCGGCGGTGTCGGCGATCGAGAGGGTCTCGTTGGCGGCCACCTTCGCGATGATGTCGTCGACCGTGTCGTCGCGGTCGATGTCGCCGGAGGCGGCGGGCAGCCCGGCGGTCTCGAGCTGCTCGCGGGTGGACTCGCGGGTCAGGTCGATGCGCAGGTCCTTGAAGCGCCGGTAGCCGATGCGCTGGTAGAAGCGCACGACGGTCGTGGTGGAGGTGCGGCAGGCGGCGGCGAGCTCGGCGACGGTGCGGGTGGCGGCGGCCGCGGGGTTGTCCAGCAGGGCCTCGGCGATGCGGCGTTCGGAGGGCCGCAGGCCGGGTAGCGCGGCGCGAACCCGCACCAGGACCGTGCGGGAGTCGGTGGTCACCGTGGCTCCGTTCTTGACGAGGGGTCGGCTCGTTCGCCATGATATGGGACACAAAGTACACGGTTCCGAGGTTTGAGGTACTTTTATGCCCCGGCCCGAGCGTACCGTCCCTGACGTGCGGCGATACGCGAGGCCGCCGCCGCACCCACTGGAGGAGCGAGGTTCGATGTCACCAGGTTCGCGATTCGGTCGACGCGTCATCGCGGTCGTCGCGGCGCTCGCCGCCGCGGCACTGGCGCTGGCGGGCTGCTCCGGGTCCTCGGCCCGGCCCGGGAAACTCGTGATCGGCGTCACCACGGACGCGAATCAGCTGTTCCCTTGGAAGGCGACCCAGTTCCAGTCGGTGGGCGTGCTGCAGAACATCTACGGCACCCTCACCGAGTTCGACAAGGACCTGAAGGTGGTGCCCGGCCTGGCCAAGTCCTGGCACACCTCCCACGGCGGCAAGACCCTCACGCTGCGGCTGCGCCAGGGCGTGACCTTCGCCGACGGCAGCCGCTTCGACGCCGCGGACGTGAAGCACTCGCTGGACGCGATTCGCGACCCGAAGACCGCGGCGGTGTCGGCGTCCACATTGGCCTCGGTGACGAAGGTGACGGCGCCCGACGCCCACACCGTCCAGCTGACGCTGTCCGGACCGGACGCCTCGCTGCCGTCCAACCTCGCCTCGGTGAACATGGCGATGCTGTCGTCGAAGGACTCCGAGAAAAAGCTGTCGGCCAGGCCCAACGGCACCGGGCCCTTCGCCTTCGACAGCCGCAAACCCAGCCAGACGCTGCTGTTGAAGCGCAACGCCTCGTACTGGGGGCCGAGGCCCCAACTGGACAGCGTGGAGTTTCGGGTGATCCCCGACGACGACTCGATCCTGTCGGCGATGCAGGCCGGCAACGTCCAGTTCGCCGTGTTCGACGACCCCGTGGTCGGCCAGACCGCCGAGGACCTGGACCTCAAGGTGCACAAGACATCCCAGCTGAGCTACCACACGCTGCAGCTCAACGCCTCGCGCAAGAAACTGTCCAATGTGAATACCCGCCTGGCGATCCAGTGCGCCGTCGACCGCGAAGACGTCCTCGACACCGCGGGCTTCGGCCAGGGCGAGGTGACCGGCCCGGTCACCGCGCCCCACTACCTGTCCGACCCCGACGACCGGCCCTGCCCGAAGCGCGACCTCGCCAAGTCCGCGCGCTACCTCCACAAGGCGGGGCTGAAGAGCCTCACCCTGAAAACCATTGTGTCCCAAGGCGAGTACTCCACGTCCGTCGACGAGGCGCAGAACCTCAAGTCGCAGCTGGCCGACGCGCACATCGACCTCGACCTCGACGTCCTGGAGTCCGGCGCCTACGTCAACAAGTGGGTGGCGGCGGACTTCGACGCCGCGGTGGCGCTCAACGGCGGCCGGGAGGACCCCGACGGCATGTACGGCCGCTACTTCACCAGCAAGGGCAACCTCAACAAGGTCGCCGGGTACAGCTCCCCCGCGCTGGACAAGCTGTTCGCCCAGGGCAAGGCCGCCACCGGCGTCGCCGACCGCCAGCCCGTGTACAAGAAGGTCGGCGAGGAACTGGAGGACAACGCGGCGTGGATCTGGCTGTTCACCGGCTACACCTACACCGCCACCACCGCCGACGTGAAGGGGTTCACCCCCCTGGCCAGCGGCTCGCTGCAATACCTCCGCACCACCTCCGTCACCTGAGGCAACGCGTCCGGCCCCACGACCGGAGGAAAGGAAACGGCTCACCGACATGATCCGCACCATCGTCCACAATCGGGTGATCCAGAGGATCGCGCAGGCGGTGCTGACCCTGTTCGGCGTCGCGGTGTTCATCTTCATCATGCTGCGGGCCATCCCCGGCGACCAGATCACCGCGGGGCTCGGCACCGAGGCCGCCGCGCTCACGCCCGCGCAGCGCGCCGACCTGGAGTCCTACTACGGGATCGACAAGCCGCTGTTCACCCAGTTCTTCTCGTGGCTGGGAAACGTCTTCACCGGCAACCTCGGCTACTCCGCCCGCGCCCAGGACAGCGTCGCGCACCTGACGGCGCACGCGCTGCCGATCACCGCCGAGCTGGCGGTGCTGGCCATCGTCCTGGGGCTGCTGATCGGCGTGCCGCTGGGCATGCTGTCGGCGTCCAAACCGGACTCCGCGCGCGACGGCCTCGGCCAGTTCGTGGGGCTGGCCGGGCTGTCCATCCCGGCGTTCCTGCTGGCGACGCTGCTGTTGTCGCTGCTGGCCTCGTCGGTCGGCTTCAACCCCAACGGGGAGGTCTTCGCGACCCTCCTCGACGACCCGCTGCTCAACCTGCAACAGATGCTGCTTCCCGCGCTGGTGCTGGGTTTCGGGATCGCCGCGCCGATCATGCGCACCACCCGCACCGCCGTGCTCGAGGTGCGTTCGCTGGACTTCATCCGCACCGCCCGCGCCAAGGGCGTCGGTGCCCGGCGCCTCCAGGTGCGGCACGTGCTGGGCAACGCGCTGGTCCCCATCGTCACCATGACGGGGCTGCAACTGGGTTACCTGTTGGGCGGCGCGGTGGTGGTCGAGCAGATCTTCTCGATCCCCGGCATCGGACGCCAAGTGCTGCTGGGGATCCAGCAAAAGGAGTACGCGCTGGTGCAAAGCACGGTGCTGGTCATCGCGCTGGCCTTCGTCCTCGTCAACCTGGCCACCGATCTGCTGTATCGGGCCATCGACCCCCGGGTGCGCGCATGAGTGACCTGACCCAACCCGCACTGTCGACGCCGGACGTCACGTCGCCGCACCGGTTGCGCGCCCTGATGCGCAGCCGCAGCGGACGGATCGGCCTCGTCATCATCGTGGCGCTGGCGCTGCTCAGCCTGGCGGCGTTCGCCGGCCTCATCCCCCACGACCCGGTCGCCCAGGACCCGCCGTCGCGGCTGCTGCCGCCGTCGGGGGCGCACCTTCTGGGCACCGACCAGTTCGGACGCGACATCTTCGCGCGGGTCGCGGCGGGGGTGGCGAATTCGGCGCTGATCGCGGTGGTCGCCGTGGTCTTCGCGACCGTGGTGGGCACCCTCGGCGGGCTGGTCGCCGGGTTCTATCGCGGCGTGTCCGACGGCGCGATCGGCGCGGTCACCAACGTGCTGTTCGCGTTCCCGCCGCTGCTGCTGGCGCTGGCGCTGGCGTCGGTGTTCAGCCGCAACTGGTTCACCATCGCGGTGGCCATCGCCGTGGTGTACGTGCCGATCTTCGTGCGGGTGGTGCGCGGCCCCGTGCTGTCGCTGCGCGAGATCGAGTACGTCAAGGCCGCCGTGGCCACCGGCCAGCCCCGCTGGTCGATCATGCTGCGCCACGTGCTGCCCAACATCACCTCGATCATCATCGTCCAGGTGACGCTGTCGCTGTCGTGGGCGGTGCTGACCGAGGCGGCGCTGAGCTTCCTGGGGCTGGGCACGCCGCCGC
>NZ_DASQPW010000312.1:0-29065 GCF_035643755.1 Stackebrandtia sp.
TTGCGGGCCAGCTCGGCCTCGGCGCGGCGCTGCTCCACCAGGGCCTCCGCCGCCGCCAGCTCGGCCTGCTGCGCCATCGATCCCGAGATGGGTTTGGACGCGGGCGGGGTCTCGGACGCACGTTTGGCGGCGGCAGCCGCCGCGGCCTTTTTCTTGGCCGCTTCGGCTGCCGCCTTCTTACGTTCCTGTTCCGCCTTCTTGCGGCGCTCCGCCTCCTCGACAGTGCCTGGCCACAATGGAAGACCACCAGGTACCGATGAATTGGACATCATCACATCCTTGGGGTGTCGGGCCAGACAGCGTTGCTGTCAAGTATGCCCTAACCTCCGCTTCAGCTCACCTGGGACAGCCAGTTCTGAACGCCGTCTTCTCCACTGTGGCGGAACGGCTCCAGCTCGGCATCCCATTCGGCGCCAAGCAGTTTGTCGAGTCCGTGCCGCAACGACTCGCCGTCGACGGCCGTGGCCACCAGGGCCCGGATCCGGTCCTCGGCGATCATCAGGTCGCCGTTGGCGCTCGTGGCGGCTCGGTAGATGCCGCGGCCGGGCACGAACATGATCCGCTCGCCGTCCACGCCGGGGCTCGGGTCCTCGGTCACCTCGAAGCGCAGCATCTGCCACTGCTGCAAGGCGGCGGCCACCTGTGCCGCGGTGCCGGGCTGGCCCGTCCAGGGGCGATCGGCGCGCCACGTCGACGGGGACGCCGACTGTATCGTCCACGCCAATTCGACCTGCGAGTTCAAGACACGGTTGATCGCCCACTCGACATGCGGACAAACCGCCGGTGGGCTGGAGTGCACATATATAACGCCTCGCGTTGGCACGTTTCACCTCCTGGCACTTTCGGCGTAATGCGTCTTCCCCCAACGCATTTCGTCTGGGCCAGGTGTGTCGCACCACGTTGCGCGAATATGCGAACCATGATGACGCCTGAGACCCCCGTGACGCCAGAGTTTTGGGGTAGAAATTTGCTGAATTCCTCCCAACGGTGTCACGAACCGCCCATTCGTCGCCGAAAAGGCCGTCGGGTATTGTGGTGAACAGCCGGTGTGCAACACCGGCCGTTATTGTGTGCCGCCAAGGTGTGCCAACACCGCCGCCGACGGGGCCTAAATCGTGAGAACTCGTAAGTACATGGCGAGGAGTGTCCAATATGGCTAGCAACACCTCAAAGACCGCGCGCGCGTCCGTTCGCGCGGGCCAGGCGGGCCAGGGCGGCGGCCTGAGCGTGCTGGGTGAGTACAAGTACCTCATCCCGCTCAACAAGGGCAAGCACGCGTACGTCCGCAACCTGGTGACCGGCAAGACCGTCCACTGTGCCACCGACTCGGAGAAGTTCGCCGAGGAGATCAAGGCGCTGACCGAGGCCGGCCACGCCGAGAAGGTCCGCGTCGAGCTCGACGCCTTCGCCGACAGCTTCCCCGACCAGGGCTGGGCCGACACCACCAAGCGTCTCGTCGACGCCGGTGCCTTCGGCGACTCCGAGTAATTCAGGAGCCCAACAGATTCCCGTCGGGGATCACGATACGCAGTTCACGCGCGGCGAGCTCGGCCTCGACCGCGCGTTCTGCCGTTTCGGCCTCGGCGTAGGCGGCGACGGTGCTGGCGGCGATCGGCTGCCACGCGAAGCGGCGCCGCACCATCTCGTCGCCCGCCGACCGCAGCCGTGCCGCCAGATCGGCGTCGTCGAGCACGCGCGAGATCGCGTCGGCCAGTTCGGTCGCGTCGGCGGGGGTGTGGGTGAGACCGGTGTCGCCGTGGCGGACGAACTCGGCCAGGCCGCCGCTGCGGCCCGCCACCACGGGGGTGCCCGCCGCCATGGCCTCCAGCGCCACCATCCCGAACGGCTCGTAGCGGCTGGGGATCGCGAAGCAGTCCGCCGCCGCCAGCAGCCGCGGCAGCGCCTCGCCCGCGACGAATCCGACGAAGTCCACGGTGTCGCCCAGCCCGAGCCGCTCGGCCTGCCGCCGCAGCTCCCCGTCGTGCGGGCCCTCGCCCGCCACGACCACCCGCAGCCCCGCGTGCCGCCGCTTCAGGATCGCCGCGGCGTCCAGCAGGTCCTGGACGCCCTTCTCGTGCACCAGCCGACCCGCGCTGACCACCAGCGGGCCGCCCGGGGCGTGCGCCGAGCGGGCCGCCGCCCCATCGGCGGCCCCCACGGCGAAGGCCTCGACGTCGACTCCATTGGGGATGACCACGGTCTTGTTGTCGGGCAGGTCGAACAGCTGGTTGACCTCCCAGCGCATGTGGTCCGAGCAGGTCAGCACCCGACGCGCCTCGTAGGTGAGCCACCACTCCACCGAGTGGATCGCCCGGGACGTGTCGTCGGGCAGCCAGCCGCGGTGCCGTCCGGCCTCCGTGGAGTGAATCGTGGCGACCAGCGGCAGGTCCAGGTGGTGCTTGAGGGTGACCGCGGCGTGCGTCACCAGCCAGTCGTGGGCGTGGATCACGTCGAAGTCCTGGGTGCGGCAGGCCGCCAGCGCCACGCGGGTCAGCGAGTGGTTGAACGCCATCGCCCACTGCATCAGCGTTTCCCCGCTGAAGGGGAACAGCGGCGGGTCCTGCGGGGCCCGCACCACCCGCACGCCGTCGACGGTCTCGTCCCATGCCGCGGGCGTGCCGTCGGCGTGGTCGCCGTGTCGGGTGGCGACGGTGACGTCGTGCCCGTCGGCGGCCAGCCGGGTGGCCAGCGCGTGCACGTGGCGGCCCAGCCCGCCGACCAGGACGGGCGGAAACTCCCACGACAGCATGAGGATCCGAAGCTTGGACTGCGACTGCATCACCCTGGTGGCCCTTCGTCGGCGCGGTTGCACGGTGCAGCGATTGTCCGGGTGCCGCGATCCGCGGGTGGCGGCAGGTCGGGCGATTGTGGGATCAGGCGGCGGCCTGCTGGGCGTCGTAGGCGGCGCGGGCGGCGATGATGTCGGGCCGGTGGCGCCGCGCCCAGTCGACCAGGCCGGTGAGGTGCCCGTACAGCTCCCGGGCGCCCTCGGTGGCGGCGTATTCCACTTTGGGCGGAACGGTGGGGTACACCGTCCTGGTGAGCAGACCGTCGCGTTCCAGGCCGCGCAGGGTCAGGGTGAGCATCCGGCGGCTGATGCCCGGGATCGCCCGCTCCAGCTCGGTGTAGCGCACCGGGGACTGGATCGCGGCGATCAGGATGGACACCGCCCACTTGCCCGCCACCCGGTCGATCACCTGGACGATCGGGCAGGCCTCCGCCTGGACCTGGCTGTCCAACGGGAACTCGCACGACGACACGGTCGTCTCCTCTCCTCGATGGTGACCCGGCACTCAGTGCCCGGAATCACACCGGCTTCGTCCCGGCCGTGGCCTGGACAGGCACAACACCGTTCCCCCTGGGACACGAAAGTGCCCTCTGTCGGAACGTCCTTAGGGAACACAACATGGGCCCTGTAACAAATCGTTCCCCAAGATACCCGTACAGGAGATCCCATGTCCTCGGCTCCATTGTCGAATCCGCGGCTGCGCTGGCTGGCCGTGGCGGTGCTGTGCGCCGCGCAGGTGATGATCGTCCTCGACCAGAACATCGTCACCGTGGCGCTGCCGGCGATCCGCGGCGCCCTGCGCTTCGACGAATCCAATCTGGTGTGGACGGTCAACGCCTACGTCATCCCGTTCGGCGGGCTGCTGTTGTTCGCCGGGCGCCTCGGCGACCTGCTGAGCCGCAAGCGGGTGTTCCTGGCGGGCCTGACCTGGTTCGTGCTCGCCTCGGTGTGGTGCGGAATGTCGGGCGGCCAGACCTCGCTGCTGATCGCGCGCTTCGCCCAGGGCATCGGCGGCGCGGTGACCTCGGCCGGTCTGTTGGGCATGGTCGTGACGATCTTCCCCGAGGCCAGGCCCCGCGCCAAGGCGATCGGGGCGTTCGGTTTCGCCGCGGCGGGCGGCGGGGCAGCGGGCTCCGTCATCGGCGGCGTCCTCACCCAGGAACTCAGTTGGAACTGGGTCTTTTGGATCAACGTCCCGATCGGCCTGGTCGTCGGCCTGCTGGCCGCCCGGCTGCTGCCCGCCGAGCGCGGCGTGGGCATCCGGGCCGGGGCCGACGCGATCGGCGCGGTGCTGGTCACCGGCGGCCTGATGGTCGGCGTCTACGCGCTGGTCGGCGGCCAGCAGCGCGGCTGGGCCTCGCCGCAGACCCTGGGCCTCGGCGCGGCGTCGCTGCTCGCCCTGGCCGGTTTCGCCTGGCGGCAGCTGTCGGCCGCGCGGCCGCTGCTTCCCGTCCGCGTGCTGCGTTCGCGCAATGTGCTGGGCGCCAACCTGATCCAGGCGCTCATGGTGGCGGCGCTGTTCGGCTTCCTGTTCTACTCGGTGCTGTACCTGCAACGCGTCGCGCATTTCGGGCCGATCGAGTCCGGTCTGGCGGTGCTGCCGGTGCCGACCGTGATCGCCGTGATCTCGATGGCGGCGGTGCCCCGGCTGCTGCACCGCTTCGGGCCGCGGCCCCTGATCGTCGCGGGCCTGCCGCCGCTGGGCTTCGGGCTGTGGATGCTGTCGCGGATCGGTGCCGACGGCGACTACCTCACCGACGTCCTTCCCTGGTTCGTGCTGATGCCGATCGGCTTCGCCATCACCATGCCGTCGCTGATGTCGCTGGCGATGTCCGAGGTGGATGAGGGCGACTCCGGCGTCACCTCCGGGCTGTTCAACACCACCCAGCAGGTCGGCGGCGCCGTCGGGCTGGCCGTGCTGTCCACCGCCGTCACCGCCCGCACCCACGCGCTACTGGACTCCGGTGCCGGGCGGGCCGAGGCGCTCACCGGCGGGTACACCGTGGGATTCGGGCTCGGCGTCGCGTTCATCGCGGCGGGCTGGGTTCTCGCCGTGGCGCTGCTGCGCTCGGGCGGCGGTCAGCCCTCGTCCTTGTCCTCGCGCAGTCGGCGCGCCAGGTCCTTGAGGAACTCCGGGTCGTCGTCGGGGGCCAGCGGGGCGGAGGGGGCGCGGCGCGGCGCGGCCGTGTCCTCCCGGCCGGGCCGTCCACTGAGGAACCAAGTCAGCGGGCCGAGGATCGGCAGCAACAGGATGATGAGGGCCCAGGCGCGCCGCGAGAAGTAGCGGGGGTCGTTCTCCCCGCCCAGGCAGTCGGCGATCGCGGCGATGATCAGGGCCAGGTTGACGAAGAACAGCAGCACCAGATAGCGACCCATGACTCCAGTATGACCGCACGGCCCGAAACCCGGTAGGGCCGTCCGGGTGGCGCGGGCCCGTGCGGATTCGCTTGGCGTGCCTGGTGAACAGCGTCATACGTCACGGTTACCCCCGCGTGGTTACTCGCGGGTAACTTCGTGGGGTAGTATTCGCCGCTGACGCACCCGGTGACGGCGCGGAGGCGGACACCGGTAAAGATAAGGCCGATTGAACACGTGTTAAGCGCCCAGGAGGTTGTTGCAGACGATGAAGATCGTTGTCCTCGTCAAGCAGGTGCCGGACTCCAGTTTGGACCGGACCCTGCGATCCGACGATTTCACCGTCGACCGCGAGTCGGCGTCCAATGTCATCAATGAGATCGACGAAAACGCCATCGAGGCGGCGCTGGCGCTGGTCGAGGAGCACGGCGGCGACGTCACCCTGCTGACCGTCGGGCCCGACCACGCCACCGAGTCCATCCGCAAGGCGCTGTCCATGGGACCCGACGCCGCGATCCACGTCGTCGACGACGCCATCGCCGGTTCCTGCGCCGTCACCACCTCCAAGGTGCTGGCCGCGGCGCTGGCCAACCGCGAATACGACCTGGTGCTGTGCGGCGCCGAATCCACCGACGGCGGCGTGCAGGTGATGGCCCAGATGCTGGGCGCCCGGCTCGGCGTCGCCGCGCTGTCCGGTGCGCGCAAGATCACCGTGGACGGCGCGAACGTCACCGTGGAGCGCCAGACCGACGACGGCTTCCAGACGCTGGCGGCGGCCACCCCGGCGATCGTGTCGGTGTGGGACTCCGCCAACACCCCGCGCTACCCGTCGCTGAAGGGCATCATGGCCGCCAAGCGCAAGCCGGTGGAGACCCTGTCGCTGTCCGACCTGGGCCTGTCCGCCGACGAGGTGGGCGCGTCCGCGGCCACCAGCGCGGTGGTCTCGGCCGAGCCGCGCCCGCCGCGCGCCGCCGGTCAGCGGGTCACCGACGAGGGGGAGGGCGGCGTCGCGCTGGCCCAGTTCCTGGCGTCCGAGAAGTTCGTGTAGCGAAGGAGAATCACCGCATGACCGAAGTATTCGTCGTCGCTGCCGGCGCGAACAAGCTCACCTACGAGATGCTCACCCTCGCCCGCTCGCTCGGCGAGCCGTCCGCGGTGGTGCTGGGGGCCCCCGGAACCGCCGCATCCATCAAGGACAGTCTGGCCGAGTACGGCGCCGCCAAGGTGTACGCCGCCGAGCACGCCGACCTGGACGCCTACCTGGTGGCGCCCAAGGCCGAGGCGCTGGCCGCGCTGATCTCCGAGAAGTCCCCGGCCGCGGTGCTGCTGCCCAGCAGCCAGGAGGGCAAGGAGATCGCCGGACGGGTCGCCGTGGCGCTGGACAACGGCCTGCTCACCGACGTGTCCGCCCTGGAGGCCGACGGCACCGCCACCCAGGCGGTCTTCGCCGGGGCCACCGTCGTGAAGTCCAAGGTCACCAAGGGAATCCCGCTGGTGACGGTGAAGGCCAACTCGCTGACCCCTCAGGCGGCCCCGGCCGCCGCCGAGCTGGTCGAGGTGCCCGTCGCGGTCTCCGACGCGGCGAAGCTGGTGTCCATCACCGACCAGGTGGTGGAGCCCAAGGGCGACCGCCCCGACCTGGCCGAGGCCAACATCGTGGTCTCCGGCGGACGCGGCGTCGGCTCGGCCGAGCAGTTCAGCGTCATCGAGGAGTTCGCCGACCTGCTGGGCGCGGCCGTGGGCGCGTCCCGCGCCGCCACCGACTCCGGCTTCTACCCGCACAAGTTCCAGGTCGGACAGACCGGGACCACGGTGTCTCCGCAGCTGTACCTGGCCGCGGGCATCTCCGGCGCGATCCAGCACCGCGCGGGGATGCAGACGTCCAAGACGATCGTGGCGGTCAATAAGGACGACGGCGCGCCCATCTTCGACATCGCCGACTTCGGCGTGGTGGGCGACCTGTTCAAGGTGCTGCCGCAGGCGGGCGACGAGATCAGGAAGTCCCGCCAGTAGAAGATCACCACGCACGATCCTTCGTGGGGTGGGGCGCCGGCCTTCGGGTAGGTTGGCGACCCACCCCATTACTGTGGGGGTTCCCCAAAAAGATTTGGAGGATTACCCAGATGTCCGTTCCATCCCTGCCCGCCCCGCGCGGGGTCCTCGCCGACCTGATCCCCACCATCGGAGCCAAGGCGTGGGCCCGCGACGCCGTCCTCGTCGCCGGCGGCGCCGCCCTGACCGGGCTGTCGGCCCAGGTCGCCATCGAGATCCCCGCCATCTCCCCGGTGCCGTTCGTGCTGACCACCCTGACCGTGCTGCTGCTGGGCGCCTGCTACGGACCCGCGCGGGCCGCCGCGTCCATGGCCGTCTACCTGCTCGCGGGCCTGGCCGGCGTGCCGTGGTTCTCCGAGGGGTACTCCGGGGCCGTGCCCACCCTGGGTTACGTGATCGGATTCCTCATCGCCGCGCCCGTCGTCGGGGCGCTGGCCCGCCGCGGCGGCGACCGCACCGTGGCGCGCACCGCCGGCCTCATGGTGGTGGGCAACGTGATCATCTACGCCGCCGGCGTGCCGTACCTGATGGCCGCCACCGGAATGGGCCTGTCGGACGGGCTGGCCAAGGGCCTCGTCCCGTTCGCCGCCGGAGACCTCATCAAGCTGGTGATCGCCGCCGCGCTGCTGCCCGCGGCCTGGAAGCTGGTCAACCGCTTCACCAACGCCTGACGCCCTGGTGGTGGCGGACGTCGGCGTCCGTCACCACTCCCAACCGATGCCCAGCGCGCCCGGCTCCACCCGGGACTGCGAGATCTGCGCGGTCATCCAGTTGTTGATCACCACGCTGCCCGTCTCGTGCAGGTCGGTGCCCAAACGGGACTGCGCGAACCGGAAGACCCGGCGCGGCAACTGCTCCGGGTCGAACCGCACCTGGAGCGTGTAGTGCTCCACGGGGTAACGGAAACCGTGCCCGTAGCACTGGGCGCGATCCCCGGTGCCGTCGACGATCTCGAACTCCATCAGGTGGGTGTCGTTTTGGTCGAGGGTGACGCCGAAGAGGATCTCGGCCAGCAGCATCGGCTCCTGGGGGTGGCGGGCGATGCGCCCGACCACGCAGTCGCGGTGGGCCAGCACCCGCACCGACTCGATGTCGCAGCCCGGGTCGCCCCGGAACATGGCGATGTGCCGGTCGACGTTGTTGCGGCGGGCCCGCACCAGCATGGTGACGGTGTGCCCGGCGTCGCGCCCATCTTTGTCTATTGTGGCCGTCACCTGTTCGGTGACGACGTCCAGGTTATGCTCCCGGGCCGCCGGTAGCCGGTCGCACAGCTCCTTCATGGCGACGCCGCCGCCGATGACGGCCTCGGGGCGCCGCTGCTTCACCCGCAGGCTGCGCGGCCCGCGGGCCCGGCGCGGCCCCAACAGCGACCGCAGACTGCCGTTGGGCAGGTTGAGGATCTCCTCCAACGCGGCGACCGCCTCGATGGACTTGGGGTGCTCGGGCTGGGTGCGCCCGTGCTGCCAATAACTCAAACTCGTCGTGGAGACGTTGAGGTCCCGCGCCAACAACCGGTGCCGGAGACGATCCAGACCCAGACCGCGCGCGTGAATCGCGGCGCGCAACGCGGTGTGGAAGGGACCTTGAGCCAATGCCGCCGCGACATCCGGGTCGGTGTTCTCAGTGTGGGAGTCCACTGATTCTTTTGGCATGCTTGACATATTGGCCTGTTTGACGGCTGTAGGCAAGTTGTGGAACCGGTGCGCTTAGGCTTAGTGGCGTCATGACGTACTTGGACCACGCCGCCACCACACCGATGTTTCCGGAGGCCCGGCGGGCATACGTCGAGGCGGCCTCCCGCCTTGGCAACCCCTCCTCGCTGCACGCCTCGGGACGCGCCGCCCGCCGCCGCGTGGAGGAGGCCCGCGAACGGATCGCCGAGTGCCTCGGGGCGGCCGCCAGCGAGGTCGTTTTCACCGGCAGCGGCACCGAGGCCGACAATCTCGCGCTCAAGGGGCTCTACTGGGGACAAAGGGACGCCGACGCGAAACGGCGCCGCGTCCTGGTGGCCGAGTCCGAGCACCACGCGGTGCTGGACGTCGTGCACTGGCTTCAATCCCACGAGGGCGCCGAGGTGACCTGGATGCCCGTCGACGAACACGGCCGCGTCGACCCCGCCGCGGCCTCCGCCGCCCTGGACGCCGCGGGCGACGAATACGCCGTGGCCAGCCTGATGTGGGCCAACAACGAGGTCGGCACCGTCCAGCCCGTGGACGCCTTCGCGGCGGCCTGCGCCGCCGCGGGCGTCCCCAGCCACAGCGACGCCGTCCAGGCCGTCGGCGAGCTCCCCGTCGACTTCGGCGACACCGCCCTGACCGCGCTGTCCCTCACCGGGCACAAGCTCGGCGGCCCGATCGGCGTGGGTGCCCTGCTGCTGCGCCGCGACGCCGTCTGCGTCCCGCTGCTGCACGGCGGGGGACAGGAACGCGAGGTGCGGTCGGGAACCATCGACGTCCCCGCCGTGGTCGCCTTCGCCGAGGCGGTGTCCATCGCCACCGACACCCGCGAGGCCGGCGCCAAGCGCGTGTCGGCGCTGCGCGACGACCTGATCGCCCGGGTCCGCCGGGCGGTGCCCGACGCCGTCCTCAACGGCGACCCGTCCGACCGGCTCCCCGGCAACGCCCACTTCTCGTTCCCCGGCTGCGAGGGCGACGCCCTGCTGATGCTGCTGGACGCCGCGTCGGTGGAATGCGCCACCGGCTCGGCCTGCTCGGCCGGGGTGGCGCAGCCGTCCCACGTCCTGTTGGCCATGGGCCGCGACGAGCGGCTCGCCCGCTCCTCCCTGCGGTTCAGCCTCGGACACACCTCCACGGCCGCCGACGTCGACGCCCTCATCGAGGCACTGCCCGCCGCGGTGGAACGCGCGCGAAGCGCCGGGGTGGCTTAGCTACGCTGTAGCGGTGACCTTGCGTGTATTGGCCGCCATGTCCGGCGGCGTCGACTCCGCCGTGGCCGCGGCGCGCGCCGCCGAGGCCGGGTACGACGTGACGGGCGTGCACCTGGCCCTGTCGTCCAACCCCCAGACCTTCCGTTCGGGCGCCCGGGGGTGCTGCACCCTGGAGGACTCGCGCGACGCGCGACGGGCCGCCGACGTGATCGGGATTCCGTTCTACGTGTGGGACATGGCCGAGCGGTTCAAACAGGACGTCGTGGACGACTTCGTGGCCGAGTACGCGGCCGGGCGGACGCCCAACCCGTGCCTGCGGTGCAACGAGAAGATCAAGTTCTCGGCCGTGCTGGACCGGGCCGTGGCGCTGGGCTTCGACGCCGTGGTGACGGGTCACCACGCGCGCCTGGACGCCGGGGCGCTGCGGCGCTCGGTGGACGCGGCCAAGGACCAGTCGTACGTGTTGGCCGTGCTGAACCGGGACCAGTTGGCGCGGGCCATATTTCCGCTCGGTGACTCCACCAAGGAGCAGGTGCGGGCGGAGGCGGCGCGGCGCGGCCTGGCGGTGGCCGACAAGCCCGACAGCCACGACATCTGCTTCATCGCCGACGGCGACACCAAGGGCTTCCTCAACCGCCGGCTCGGCGAGAAGCCCGGCGACATCGTCGACGCGGCCACCGGCGAGGTGCTCGGCGGCCACTCCGGCGCCCACCAGTACACCGTCGGGCAGCGCCACGGACTCCACCTGGGGCGCCCCGCCCCCGACGGCAGGCCCCGCTACGTCCTGTCCATCACCCCGGTCGACAACACCGTGACCGTCGGCCCCCGCGAGGCGCTCAACGTGGACGTCGTGCACGCCGACCGTCCCGTGTGGCTGGACGGCGAGGAGCGCAGCGGCCCCCTGGAGTGCCAGGTGCAGCTGCGCGCCCACGGCGAGGTGTACCCCGCGACCCTGACCAGCGACGGCGACACCATGACCGCGCGCCTCGGCTCGCCCGCCAAGGGAGTGGCCGCGGGCCAGGCGCTGGTGGCGTACCTGCCCGGCCCCGACGGCGACCTGGTGTTGGCCAGCGCCACCATCTCCCGCGCCGACGCGCTGGCCGCCGCCGATGCCTGAGCTCACCGGCGGGGTGGCCACCGGCATCGGCTCGCTGCCGGGCACCGACATCGCCGAGGCGATCGCGTTGGTGTTCGGCGAGCTGCCCGAGCTGCCGCACCTTCCCGAGCTGCCCGCGCGCGGCCCCGGCGCCGACCTGATCGGGCGCGGAGCCAGCCTGCTGGTCGACCTGCCCGTCCAGCTGTACGCGGGCCGCTGGCAGACCACCGCCCGCCCGGGCATGGACCTGCGGCGCGCCCGCGACTTTCTCGAACGCGACCTCGACGCCCTCACCGACGCCCGCGCCGACCACGACGGCCGCGTGAAGCTCGCCGCCTGCGGGCCCTGGACCCTGGCGGCCTCGCTGCACCGCAACACCAGAGGCGCCCTGGTGGCCGACGCCGGCGCGGTGCGGGAGATCGCCGCCTCGCTGGCCGAGGGGCTGTCCGCCCACGTCGCCGAGGTTGCCTCCCGCCTGCCGCACGCTTCCGTTGTGCTGCAAGTGGACGAGCCCTCGCTGCCCGCCGCGCTGGAGGGCACCATCCCCACCGACAGCGGCCTGTCGCGCTACCGTCCCGTCGAGACCGACGCCGCCCGCGCCGTGCTGTCGGAGGTGATCGCGGCCGTCGACGTCCCCGTCGTCGTCCACTGCTGCGCCCCCGACGCGCCGATCGGGCTGCTGCGCGACGCCGGTGCCGCGGCGGTCGCGCTCGACCTGTCGCTCATCGACCTCGACGTCCCCGCCGCCATCGACCCGCTCGGCGAGGCCCTGGAGGCGGGATTCGGCCTGGTCGCCGGCGCCGTGCCCGCGCTGCCCGGCGCGGAGTTCCCGTCCGGCAAGGCCGCCGCCGAGACCCTCGCCGAGCTGTGGAACCGCCTGGGCCTGGCCCGCCACCGCCTCGCCGAACAGGTGATCGTCTCCCCGGCCTGCGGGCTCGCCGGCGCCACCCCGTCCTACGTCCGCGAGGCCCTGACCGCCTGCCGCGAGGCGGCGGACCGGTTGCACGGCTGACACTCCGCTCGCCGGGCCCAAGATCGTCACACGGACCCACTAGATTTCAGGGCATGAGTTCTCGCGTCATGCCTGCTGAGCCGGTTCCCGACGACTTCGACGCCGCCCGCGAGCGGCACGCGTCGCTGGCCGCCGAGATCGATCGGCACCGGCAGCTGTACCACCGCGACGACGCCCCGCAGATCTCCGACGCCGAGTACGACGCCCTGATGCGGGAGCTGGTGGCCATCGAGGACGCCTTCCCTCAGCTGCGGACCCAGGACTCACCGTCGCAGCAGGTCGGCGGCGAGGTCTCGGAGCTGTTCGCGGAGGTGCGGCACGCCGAGCGACTGTACAGTCTGGACAACGCGTTCTCCCGGGACGAGCTGCAGGCATGGGCCGATCGCATCACCGCCGAGGTACCGGGCGAGTCGTACCTGTGCGAGCTGAAGATCGACGGGCTGGCCGTCAACCTCACCTACGAAAACGGGGAGCTGGTGCGCGGCGCCACCCGCGGCGACGGCACCACCGGCGAGGACATCACCCCCAACGTGCGCACCATCGCCTCCATACCCGACACGCTGAAGGGCACCAAGAAGTACCCGGTCCCGGAGTTCATCGAGGTCCGCGGCGAGGTCTATATGACCACCGAGTCCTTCGAACGGCTCAACGCCGACCGGATGGCCGAGAACGAGCGCATCACCGCCGCCAACGACGAGCGCGCCAAGGACGGCAAGCGGCTCCAGAAGCTGCTTGCGATGTACGCCAACCCGCGCAACGCCGCGGCCGGCTCGCTGCGGCAGAAGGACGCCGCCGAGACCGCCAAGCGGGCGCTGTCCATGACCGTCTACGGCTTCGGCGCCCGGCGCGGCTTCGAACCCGGCCACCAGTCCGAGGGCTACGCGGCGCTGAAGGCGTGGGGCCTGCCCACCAGCGCGTACTGGAAGGTGGTCGACTCGGTGGACGCGGTCGCCGACTACATCGACCACTACGGCGAGCACCGGCACGACATCGAGCACGAGATCGACGGCGTGGTGGTGAAGATCGACGACATCGGCGTGCAGCGACGGCTGGGCTCCACCACGCGGGCGCCGCGCTGGGCGATCGCCTACAAGTACCCGCCGGAGGAGGTCACCACCCAGCTGCGCGACATCAAGGTCAGCGTGGGGCGCACCGGGCGCGCCACCCCGTACGCGGTGCTGGAGCCGGTGCGGGTGGCCGGTTCCGAGGTCGAGTTCGCCACCCTGCACAACCAGGACGTGGTGAAGGCCAAGGGCGTGTTGATCGGCGACCGGGTGGTCGTGCGCAAGGCGGGGGACGTGATCCCCGAGATCGTCGGGCCGGTGGAGGGGGCCCGCACCGGCGACGAGCGGGAGTTCGTGATGCCCGACGCCTGCCCCGAATGCGGCACCGCGCTGCGCCAGATGGCCGAGGGCGACATCGACCTGCGTTGTCCCAACGCCCGCGGCTGCCCCGCCCAGCTGCGCGAGCGGCTGTCCTATCTCACCGGACGGTCCTGCCTGGACGTCGACGGCTTGGGCTACGTCGCCTGCGCCGCGCTGGTGCGGCCGCTGGAGCCCGCTCGGGCGCCGCTCACCGACGAGGGAGACCTGTTCGACCTCACCTTGGACCAGCTGCTGCCCATCAAGTCGCTCGTGCTCGACCCCGACAGCGGGTTGCCCAAGAAGGATCCCAAGACGGGGCGGGACAAGGAGGTCACCTACTTCGCCACCAAGGCGGGAACGCCGAAGAAGTCGGCCACCGAGCTCCTGGAGGGACTGGAGAAGGCCAAGCGGCAGGAGCTGTGGCGCATCATCAACGGCCTGTCGATTCGCCACGTCGGCCCGGTGGCGGCGCGGGCCCTGGCCACCGAGTTCGGCTCCATCGACCGGATCCGGGAGGCGAGCCAGGAGGAGCTGGCGGCGGTGGACGGGGTGGGCCCGACCATCGCCGACGCGGTGATCCAGTGGTTCGCCGAGGACTGGCACCTGGAGATCCTTGAGAAGTGGCGGGCCGCCGGGGTGAGGTTCGAGGAGGAACGCCCCGAGGCGGGCGAGCGGCACCTGGCCGGTCTCACGATGGTGATCACCGGCAGCCTGGAGGGCTGGACCCGCGACGGCGCGGCGGAGGCGGTGCGGGTGCGCGGCGGCAAGGTGTCGGGCTCGGTGTCGAAGAAGACGTCGTTCGTCGTGGTGGGGGAGTCGCCGGGTTCCAAGTACGACAAGGCGGTGAAGCTCGGCGTGCCGATCCTCGACGGCGAGGGGTTCGGCGTCCTGCTGGAAAGCGGGCCCGACGCGGTGACCCCGGTGACCCCCGACGAGGACACAAAGGAATAACCTGCGTATCACTGTGGATACTCGGTATCGGCTGCGTGACGGCTGGGCCACGGTACGAGTTTCATCCAAATGGGTATCGAAGAATGCCAATTTTATTGGGTTTGGGCTCGCGAACACCGCGAAAGCGACAAAACGCATGTTAATACTTGTTGTCTCGGGGTCAATCCCCTGTGGGCAATCGGTTGCCGTCGGCGGCGCGTCATTTGATCCAGACGCACCGCGTTCAAACAGGCGTCACCACAAGGATCGATGGTCGTTGCTCTAAACGGGGGTTTCAGGGTAGGACTGAATGTGCCACTCTCAATGAGGAGCGGCCGAAGGTGGCGGTCACCGGTTATACCGGTGATGACGTCGGGAGGGTTTGGATGACGACAACCTCACTGCGCAACACCGCACCCGCGCGGCGCCGTGGGATGTTCCAGGTGTACGTCGCCGTCGTCATCGCCACCGGCGTCGCCGCCGTGTCCCTGACGCTGGTGCTGACCCCGTCGATGTGGCACGGAGTCAACGAACTCCCCATGTCGGTGTGGTTCCTGGCCGCCCTGGCCCTGGCCGTCGAGGCCCGCCCCCTGTTGCCCCCCGGCGCCCGCTTCTCCCAGACCGCCATGATTTCGCTGAGCTGCATCATGGCGCTGCTGCTGATGTGGGGCTTCCTGCCCGCGCTGATCGTCCAGACCGTGGTGGCGATCCTGATCTTCGGCTGGCTGCGGGCCACGGCCTGGCGGATCGCCTTCAACGCCGCGCAGTTCGCGCTGGCGCTGACCGCCGCGCACCTCGTGCTGGTCGCCTTCGACGTCTCGTCGTCCACTCTGTCCGAACCCGGCAACGGCCTGCTGCCGCTCCTGCTGGCCGGCGGCGCCTGGTTCCTCACCAGCCACCTCCTGGTGTGCACCGTGCTGGCGCTGCGGATGGCCGTGCCCTGGTGGCAGACCTTCGTGCGTTCCTTCGGCTACGAGGCGCTGGTGCACGGCGCCCTGCTGGCGCTGGCGCCGATCCTCGCCGTGGCCGCCTCGGCCAACGCCTGGCTCGGGCTACTGGCCGCCGTGCCGATCTACGCGGTGTACCGGATGGCGGGCCTGTCCACCGAGCGCGAGCGCATCGCGCTGACCGACCCGCTCACCGCGCTGCCCAACCGCAAGGGCTTCCAGCAGCTGGTAGAGGAGAACCTGGTGCGCTGCGGGGAGTCCGATTCCCGGCTCGCGGTGATGGTCTGCGACATCGACCGCTTCGCCGCGGTGAACAACTCGCTGGGCCACGACGTCGGCGACCGGCTGCTTCTGGAGCTGGCGGGCCGGTTCTCGCATTGCCTGGACCGGCCGCTGGAGGTGACCGCCCGCACCGGCGGCGACGAGTTCTCCTTCCTGCTGGCCGAGATCCCCGACGTCGAATACGCGCACCGCCGGGCCCGCTGCGTGCAGTCCGCATTGGACCGCCCCGTGGAGCTGGACGAGGTGAGCCTCGACGTCTCCGGCGCCATCGGCATCGCCTGCTACCCCGAACACGGCGCCGACTTCGATGCGCTGTTCCGGCACGCCAACGTGGCGATGGCCGAGGCCAAGAAGCGCGGCAGCGGCGTGGCGGTGTACGCCGCCGAATTCGATCACCACTCGCCGGAGCGCCTGGCGCTGTTGGGGGACCTGCGCCGGGCCTTGGAGACCCCCGGCATGCCGGGGGTCGAGCTGTACTACCAACCACAGGTTCACCTGTCCACGGGTGAGGTCGTCGGGGTGGAGGCGCTGCTGCGCTACACCGACCCGGTGCAGGGCGAGGTGGACGCGGGCGAGCTCATCGCCCTGGCCGAGCACAGCGCCGTGATGCGCATCCTCACCTATCGGGTGCTGGACGAGGCGGTGGCGCAGCTGGCCCGGTGGCGGGCCGACGGGGTGGATCTGCGGGTGGCGGTGAACGTCAGCGTGCGGGACCTGCACGCGCCCGACTTCTGCGAGTACATCGCCCACTGCCTGGCGCGGCACGACGTGCCGGCCCACTCCCTGCAACTGGAGATCACCGAAAGCGCCCTGATGGCCGACCCGCGCCGGGTCGTCACGACCTTGAAAAACCTTGAGGCACAAGGCATCAGCCTCAGCCTGGACGACTTCGGCACCGGCTTCTCGTCCATGAAGCACCTGCGCAGCCTCCAGGTGTCCGAGGTGAAGATCGACAAGTCGTTCGTGCTGGGAATGCGCGAGGAGCCCGACGCGGCGTCCATTGTGAAGTCGATCATCGAGCTGGGCCGGGCGCTGGGCCTGCGGGTCGTCGCCGAGGGCGTGGAGGACGAGGCCACCTGGAAACGGCTGGTGACGCTGGGATGCGACACCGGCCAGGGCTGGTTCCACGCCCGCCCGATGCCCGCCGCCGCCCTGGAGGGCTGGCTGGCCCGCTACCGCCCCCCGGCTCTGCTGCGCCAGGTGCGGTCCGCCTCCACCACGACGGTGGCGTGAGCGGCCGTAACCGTCCGATACCGGCTTGAACACGTCGACGGGTCGTCCTTAAACTCGACCGGTCGGAGAAATTCCTTTCAACTCACACTCAAGGACGTGGTGATGGCCGCAATCTCACGTGACGAGGTCGCGCACTTGGCGCACCTGGCACGCCTGGACGTAACGGAGGACGAGCTGGATCGCTTCGCGCGGCAGCTCGAGGTGATCCTCCAGGCGGTGCAGCGCGTCAATGAGGTCGCCGCCGACGACATCCCGCCCACCTCCCACGCCGTTCCGCTCACCAACGTCTACCGGGCCGACGAGCCGGTGCCGTCGCTGCCGCGCGCCGACGCGCTGGCGGGCGCGCCCGACGTGGAACAGGACCGTTTCCGGGTGCCGCGCATCCTGGGGGAGGAAGAGTAGATGAGCGACCTGACCAAGCGAACCGCCGCCGAGCTGGCCGCGTCCATGGAGGCCGGCGAGGTGACCTCCGAACAGGTCACACGGGCCTTTGTGGACCGCATCGCCGCGGTGGACGACAAGATCCACGCGTTCCTGCACGTCGACGCCGAAGGAGCCCTGGCCACCGCGCGCCGGGTGGACGCCGATCGCGCCGCGGGCAAGGACCTGGCGCCGCTGGCGGGCGTGCCGATCGCGATCAAGGACATCGTGGTCACCAAGGGACTGCCGACCACCGCGGGGTCCAAGATGCTGGAGAGCTGGATTCCGCCGTACGACGCGACCATTGTGGAGCGCATCAGGGCGGCGGGCATGCCGATCCTCGGCAAGACCAACTGCGACGAGTTCGCCATGGGTTCGTCCACGGAGTACTCGGCGTACGGCAACACCTTCAACCCGTGGGACCTGGAGCGCATCCCCGGCGGCTCGGGCGGCGGGTCCTCGGCGGCCGTGGCGGCGCGGATGGCGCCGTTGGCGATCGGCACCGACACGGGCGGCTCGATCCGCCAGCCCGGCGCGGTGACCGGAACCGTTGGGGCCAAACCGACGTACGGGGCCAACAGCCGCTACGGGCTGATCGCGTTCTCGTCCTCACTGGACACGCCGGGCCCCGTGACCCGCACGATGCTCGACGCCGCGATGCTGCACGAGGTGATCTGCGGCCACGATCCCCGCGACTCCACGTCGATCCCGCAGCCGGTGCCGCCGGTGGTCGAGGCGGCCCGCCAGGGCCTCAGCGGCGACCTGAGCGGGATGCGGCTGGGCATCATCAAGGAGTTCGCCGAGGAGAAGGGCGCCGAGCCGGGCGTCGTCGCGGCGTTCGAGGCAGGGGTGGAGGCGCTGGCCAAGCTGGGCGCCACCATCGAGGAGGTGTCGTGCCCGCACTTCACGTACGCGCTGCCCGCGTACTACCTGATCAGCCCGAGCGAATGCTCGTCCAACCTGGCGCGCTACGACAGCGTCCGTTATGGACTGCGCGTCGGCGACGACGGGCAGCACTCGCTGGAGGAGGTCATGTCGGCCACCCGCGAGGCGGGCTTCGGCCCCGAGGTCAAGCGCCGCATCATCCTGGGCACCTACGCGCTGAGCGCGGGGTACGTGGACCAGTTCTACGGCCAGGCCCAGAAGGTGCGCACCCTGATCACCCGCGACTTCGAGGCGGCGTACTCCAAGGTGGACGCGCTGGTCTCGCCCACCACGCCGTTCGTGGCCTTCAAGTTCGGTTCCCGCACCGCCGACCCGTACCAGATGTACCTGGCGGACCTGTTCACGATCCCGTCGAATCTGTCGGGCGGACCCGCGATCTCGGTGCCGTCGGGACTGTCCGACGGGCTCCCCGCGGGCTTCCAGGTGATGGCCCCGACCATGCGCGACGACGTCGCCTATCGGGTGTGCGCCGCGCTGGAGTCCACACAGGAACCGCGCTTGTCCGACATGATTCCCGACGTGGTGTGAAGGAGAGATGACGATGAGCACTGCCACGCTTCCGTCCTATGAAGACGCCACGACCCGCTACGAGGTCGTGATCGGCCTGGAGACCCACGTCGAGCTGGGCACCCGCACGAAGATGTTCTGCGGCTGCTCCACGGTGTTCGGCGCCGAGCCCAACACGCAGGTGTGCCCCGTGTGCCTGGGCCTGCCCGGATCGCTGCCCGTGGCCAACGGCGCCGCCATCGAGGCGACGATCCGCATCGGCCTGGCTCTCAACTGCGGCATCGCGAAGTGGTGCCGCTTCGCGCGCAAGAACTACTTCTACCCCGACATGCCCAAGAACTTCCAGACCTCGCAGTACGACGAGCCGCTGTGCGAGGACGGGTACGTCGACGTCGACGTCGACGGCGAGACCGTCCGCATCCCGATCGAGCGGGTCCACCTGGAGGAGGACACGGGCAAGTCGCTGCACGTGGGCGGCACGGGACGCATCCAGGGCTCCTCGGAGTCCCTGGTGGACTACAACCGCGCGGGCATCCCGCTGGTGGAGATCGTCACCAGGCCGATCGTCGGCGCGGGCGCCATGGCCCCAGAGGTGGCGCGCGCGTACGTCACCGAGCTGCGGGAGATCGTCCGCTCGCTGGGGGTGTCCGACGTGCGCATGGAACAGGGCTCGCTGCGCTGCGACGTCAACACCTCGCTGAACCTGCCCGGCGCCGAATGGGGCACCCGCACCGAGACCAAGAACGTCAACTCGCTGCGCAGCGTCGAACGGGCGGCCCGCTCCGAGATCCCGCGCCAGGCGTCCCTGCTGGACGCGGGCGAACGCATCGTCCAGGAGACCCGCCACTTCCACGAGGACACGGGCGACACCACCCCGGGGCGCAGCAAGGAGACCGCCACCGACTACCGCTACTTCCCCGAGCCCGACCTGGCCCCGATGGCCCCCGACCCGCAATGGGTCGCCGACCTCAAGGCCGCCCTCCCCGAGCTGCCCCGCCAGCGCCGCAAGCGCCTCCAGGCACAATGGGGACTGTCCGATCACGACATGGCGTCGGTCCTCAACGCGGACGCCGTCGACCTGATCGAGGCCACGATCGCCGCGGGCGCCTCCTCGGAGTCCGCCCGCAAGTGGTGGATGGGCGAGCTCTCCCGCCACGCCAACGACCAGGACCTGGACCTCGCCCAGGTCCCCATCACCCCCGCCCAGGTGGCCCAGCTCCAGGGCCTGATCGACGCGGGCACCCTCAACGACAAGCTCGCGCGGCAGGTCATCGAGGGCGTCCTGGCGGGCGAGGGCGACCCCGAAAAGGTCGCCAACGCCCGCGGCCTCGCGGTCGTGTCCGACACGGGCGCGCTCACCAAGGCCGTCGACGACGCGATCGCCGCCAACCCCGACGTCGCCGACAAGGTGCGAGGCGGCAAGGTAGCGGCGGCGGGCGCCCTGGTGGGCGCCGTCATGAAGGCCACCAAGGGCCAGGCCGACGCCAAGACCGTTCGCGAACTCATCGTCCAAAAACTCAGCTAGTTCGACACTCCGTGGTGGCGCCGAGGTCCTTTCCTCGGCGCCACCACGCCGTCCTGCCCCGAGGGACGGCGGACATCCGTCGCGCCCACCAACAACGGCGCACAGGGAGGTCGCGAGTGGTCGGCGACCTCCCGCGAAGTCCCGTTGTGGAGCATGGCTACCCGAGGCGCGCGGTCGCGGCCGACCGTCGCCATCACCCACGGCCACCGAGGGGGACGTTGAGGACGGGGCCCCTCCCGCGAGGTCTTGTGGTGGGATGCGGGGGCCCCGAAGCTCGCGGTCACGGCGTACAGCGTCGCTATCACTATTCGCCGTCGAGGGGGAGGTCGTGAGCGTCGTTGATTCCCTGCGAGGTCTTGTTGTGGTGCGCGGGGGACCCGAAGTGCGTGGTCGGGGCTCGCTGTCGCACCACTGACAGACTGCGACGGGGTCGTGAGCGTCGGGTCCCCCGCGTAGCTCTGTTGTGGAGTATCGGTTCCCCGAAGCGGTCTGGTTGGGCTGACTGTCGTAACCACCGTCGGCCGTCGAGGGAGGGATCCTGGGCGCCGCGTCTGATGTGGGTGTGGTCGCGGTGTGCTGTGGCAATCACTGACGTGCATGGAGGTGGAGTTCCTGGACGAAGACGAGACTCCGTGATGCTCTGCCGTGGAGTGCTGCGCACCCGAGGCACGCGGTCGAGGCCGACCGCCGTAACCACCGTCGGCCGTGGACGGGGGAGGAGGTCGTGAATGTCGGTAACCCCCGCGAAGTCCTGTTGTGGGGCGTGGGGCCCGAGGCTCGAGGTCATGGCGCGCAGCGTCGCTATCACTAATCGCCGTCGAGAGGGAGGATGAGGGCGTAGGGCTCCCTCTCGCGAGGTCTTGTGGTGGGACGCGGGGGCCCGAGGCTCGCGGTCACGGCGTACAGCGTCGCTGGCACTGTTCGCCGTCGAGGTGGAGGTCGAGGGCGTGGACCCCCTTCCGCAATGGTCCGTTGTGGAGCGTGGGGGACTCGAGGTTCGTGGTCTCCGCTCACCGTCGTGCCCACAAGTGGCCGTCGAGGGGGAGGTCTACGGCGCCGCTTGTCAGTTGTCGTCGGGTTCGTCGCTTTGGACGGAGTCGGGGTCGGTGACGTCGTCGGGGTTGGGGACCAGGTCGGAGTTGTCGTTGGGCATGCCGTCCTTCAGGACGTGGCGCTGGAGGGTCACCTCGGTCTCGCCCGTGCCGCCCACGGCGATGTCGTCGAAGGCCTGGAGCTTCTTGGAGTGGTTGTCGAAGTAGAGCACCGACAGGGACAGGGGCTGGGACTCGTCGGCGTCGGGGCCCTGGACTCCCGCGCCGCCCGTGGAGCCCTGGACCATCTCGAGGGTGTTGGAGTCCATTTTGGTGACGAAGCGTTGGTGCTTGTGGCCCGCGAGGACCAGGGGGGTGCTTTTGGCCAGGGGGCCCGCGCTGAGGGGGTCGTGGACCATGGCGACGTCGGCGCCGTGGTGTTTGGCGATGGTGTCGCGCAGGCGGGTCCCCGAGTCGAGGACGACCTGTTCCTCGCGGGCGTCGGAGGGGGCCGCGGACTTGTCGGAGGTGTGGCGGGGGTCGCCGATGCCCGCGATGGACAGACCCGCGACCTTTTTGACCTGGTTGTCGAGGACGATGGCGTTGGGCTGCTTGGCGACCTCGCGGGCGACGGCCTTGTTGTCGTGGTTGCCGCGGACGAAGACGTAGGGCACCTTGAGCTTGGCGATGCCCTTGGCGTAGTCGGCGGCGTCGCCCTGGTGGCCCCAGTCGGTGAGGTCGCCCGTGTCGACCACGGCGGTGATGTGGAACTGCTTGACGGCCGAGCCGATGACGTCCCACGAGGCGGGGTTGAGGTGGAGGTCGGAGACGTGCAGGACCCTGATGGTGTCGGGGTCGGGCTCGTAGGAGGGCAGGTTCTTGCCGAGGGCGTAGAACCGCGACATGTTGACGATGATGGCCTGGAGTTGGCTGCGGTACTTCTCGTACTTGTCGGCCACCGCCTGGGCGTTGCCCAGGATGGTGGGGGCGTTGGCCAGGATGCCCTCGTAGCGGGGTTCGGCGACCGAGTCGGGCTTGATGGTGCCCGCCGCCAGACCCATGGTCGCGATCGCCACGACCGCCGACAGGGCGCCGCAGATCGCCGTGCGGCGGGTGCTGCGGAAGATCAGCGCGCCCGCGGCCAGGCCGACCAGGGTGGCGCCCGCCAGGGCCGACAGCGCGACGTCGGTGACGCCGTTGAGCATGTCCTTGGGGACGGACTGGCTGGCGTGCCTGATGCCCTTCGGGTCGGCGATCAGGTGCTGGACGCGGTGGGGGTCGAGGGAGTCCAGGCGCAGCGACAGCCGTAGCGGCGCGGTGTGGCTGTCGAAGATCAGGGAACCCAGCGGGGGCAGCTCTAGCTCGGATTCGCCCCTTGTGGAGGGTTCTACCGCGATTGTCGTCCGAAAGGGACCGACGTCCTTGTCGACGGCGCCCGTCAGATACATGCCGACGCCCGCGCACACCAGCGCCAGCAGCCCGAAGACCGTGCCCTTGGCCGCGCGACGCAGGCTCGGATGCCTTCGCACCCAACGCAACCCGACGCGCACCCTCCTGCGTGCCCGGTGGACAAAAGCGACCGGGCCCTGTGGTGCGCTCGAGTCTGCGATTACGTCTGTCCTTCCGCCGATCCGCCCGCGATCACTCGGATGATCTTGTCGTCGCCCTTATGGGGTTGCCCGCCGTGCTCCCGATTCGAGGTGCTGATCCACAAGGTACCATCGGGGGCCGCCGCGACGGCGCGTAGCCGACCCAACTCGTTGTTCTGGCTCTCGGCCGGCTTACCGTCCAGTTTGCCCTTCTTGTCAAACTTAAAGGTACGCAACCGTTGCCCCGTCAGGCAAGCCGTCACCATCGCCGATTCGGCGAACGCCGCCCCCGCGCACTCGCCCTCGCTGGTCTTCCAGGTGGTCACGGGGCTTTCGTACGTGCCGCCCGAGCTGGCGCCCTCCACCTGCGGCCAGCCGTAGTTGCCGCCGGGCTTGATCTTGTTGAGCTCGTCCTCCTTGTCGCCGAACTCGGTGGCGTACAGGCGCTTCTTCGAATCCCAGGCCAGCCCCGCGGAGTCGCGGTGCCCGTACGAGTACACAAGGGACTTGCCGAAGGGGTTGTCGGACGGGGCCTTGCCCTTGGTATCCATCCGCAGGATCTTGCCCGCCAGCGACTTCTTGTCCTGCGCGTCGTCGGCCTTCTCGGCGTCGCCCGTGGTGGCGTACAGGTCGCCGTCGGGGCCGAAGGCCAGCTGGCCGCCGTTGCGGGTGTCGGACTTCGGGATCCCCGTGACGATCGGCTTCGGTTTGCCGCCGTCCTTCAGCTTCGCGATCCGATTGTCCGAGTCGGTGGTGTAGTAGATGTACACCGTCTTGTCCTTGGCGTAGTCGGGCGAGGCCGCGATGCCCAGCAGCCCACCGTCTCCCGAGTGCGAAACCCCGCCCACCGTCTGCACGGTGTCCACTTTGGCCTTGTCGCCCTTGTTCTTCGGCGGGGTGACCGACAGGATCTTGCCCGTGTCGCGCTCGGTGACCAGCGCGGACTTGTCGGGCAGGAACGTGATTCCCCACGGCACCTTGAGATTGTCGGCCACGACATCGGAGGTCACCGAGGGGTCGGCCGACTTCGACGACGAGGACGAGTTCGACGGCAGGTCGGGCGGATCGCCCGAGTCGTCGGGCGGCGGCGCGCCGAAGGAGCAGGCCGACGCGGTCGCCAACACGGTCAGCGCGGCACCGCACACGCGGATGGCTCGAGAAGTCACATCGAAAGGGTAACTGCCGCCGCTAGTAGCCTTCCTGGACATGAAGGCTTGGATCTCGCACGAAGAGGGCCTCGCCACCCTGGGGGAGATTCCGAACGGGGTGACGGTGGAGGTCTACCACGGTGGCGACGAGTACCCCTCCGATCCCGCGACCGTCGAGTTCTGGTCTCCGCCGTTCCTCAGCGGCCACAAGGCCACCCGACGGCTGGCCGACATGACGGGTCTGAAGGTGGTCCAGCTGATGTCGGCCGGGGCCGACGTGTGGGAACCCCTGGTGCCCAGGTCCGTCATCCTGTGCGACGCCATGGGCGTGCACACGGCGTCGACGTCGGAGTGGACGGTGGCGGCGATCCTGGCCTCGCTGCGCGGCTTCGACGACTTCGCCCGCGCCCAGCACCGTCGCGAGTGGAGGACCGCGCGGCGCGACACCCTGGCGGGCAAGCGGGTCCTCATCGTCGGTGCGGGCGACATCGGCGGCGCGATCGCGCGGCGGGTCGAGGTCTTCGAGGCCGAGCCCGTGCTGGTGGCGCGCCGCGCCCGCGACGGGGTGCACGGCGTGGACGAGCTGCCCGAGCTGCTGCCGTCGGCCGACATCGTGGTGATGATCGTTCCGCTCACCGACGCCACCCGCGGCATGGTGGACGCGGCCTTCCTGGCGCGGATGCGCGACGGCGCGCTGTTGGTCAACGCCGCGCGCGGCCCCGTGGTCGACACGGACGCGCTGGTCGCGGAGGTGGCCGCGGGGAGGCTGCGCGCCGCCCTGGACGTCACCGACCCCGAGCCGCTGCCCGAGGACCACCCACTATGGACCCTCGAGGGCGTGTTGATCACCCCGCACGTCGGCGGCGCGATCCGCGACGTGCTGCACAACATGTACGCCCTGGTCGGTGACCAGCTTCGCCGCTACGCCGCTGGCGAACCGCTGCGCAACATCGTGTCCAACGGCTACTGACCCGGTCTCAGTCCTCGTCGTCGGGCGCGTCGTCGGCCTCGCGCAGCTCGCTGCCGCTGGCCTCGATCAGGCGCGGCAGGTCGACGGGGCGGACGCTGGGCAGCGCGATCCGCGCCCCCGAATCGAGCAGCAGGAACACGGTGCGCCCGTCGGCGTCGAAGCCGTCGACCTGGCCCCAGGAGTACTCGCGGGCGCCCAACAGCGCCTTGACGCGCAGGCCGTCGGCGTCGACGTCGACGCCCGATCGCAGCGACCACACGGCGATCAGCAGCGGGATGGCGATGGCCACCACCGCCAGCGGCACCAGGATGTCGCGCTTCCAGCCGTGCAGTTCGACGAAGACGCTGCCCGCGAAGGGCATGACGAACACCAGCATGAGGATGGCGGCGAGCCACACGGCCCCGCTGCGCCGAAACCGCATGCGATGCGCACTGGCGTTGACGACGGTCATACCGGCAATGTTGTCACGGCCTTTGGCCACCTGTTTGCCCGCCCACGCCGCTTGTGGGGGCCGAATGTCGTACCGTCGGGGGAGGCTGTGAGCCTGATCTCCACAGCGCTGTGAAGGAGCGTCCACCAATGACCTATCTCTTGGCGATCGGAACGAAGAAGGGCCTGTTCACGGCCGTCAGCGACGATCGGGAGTCGTGGCGCGTCACCGGGCCGATCCAGCTGGGCGGCGACGCCAGCACGTTGCAGTCGGGGGTGTACGCCGTGGGCATCGACACCCGGCGCGACACGCCGCGGCTGTTGGTGGGCGCCGACAGCGCGCACTTCGGGCCCAGCGTGTGGCACTCGGACGACCTGGGCGCCACCTGGACCGAGCCGGCCGACAACGCGCCGATCGCGCTGCCCGCGGGCGCCGACAAGTCCTTCGCCCGCTGCTGGCAGTTCGCCTTCGGCCTGGACCCGGACGTGGTGTACGCCGGGGGAGAGCCGCACTCCTTCTTCCAGTCCAACGACGGCGGTCTGACGTTCACCATGAACCAGGCGTTCTGGGACCACCCGCATCGGCCGACCCTGTTCCCGGGCGCCGGGGGCGCGGCGATCCACACGATCCTGCCGCACCCCACCGATCCCGCCAAGATCTCGATCGCGATGTCGGGCGGCGGCTTCTACCGCACCGACGACGGCGGCGACAGCTGGAACCCGTACAACCAGGGAATTCGCGCCGACTTCTTCCCGGACCCGTACCCGGAATACGGCCAGTGCGTCCACAAGGCGGCGCGGGCGGCGGGCGACCCGAACCGGATGTACGTCCAAAACCACGGCGGCGTCTACCGCAGCGACGACGAGGGCGGCAAGTGGACGTCCATCGCCGACGGCCTGCCGTGCGACTTCGGCTTCGCCATCGTGGCGCACCCGCACCGCACCGACACCGTGATCAACTTCCCGATCAACGCCGACGCCAACCGCTTCCTGCCGGACAACCAGCTGCAGGCGTGGCGCAGCGACGACGGGGGCGACACCTGGCGTTCGGTGAGCCACGGGCTGCCCACCGACCCGTACTTCGGCATCGTGCTGCGCGACGCGGCCAGCACCGACGGCGAGCAGGTGCCGGGCTACTACTTCGGCACCCGCTGCGGCGACGTCTTCTCCACCACTGAGGACAGTGAGAAGTGGACCCAGGTCACCTCGCACCTGCCGGACGTGCTGTGCGTCCGCGCCGCCCGGGTGTGATGCGCCGATGAGCGTCACCGTCTTCATTCCGGGCGCGCTGCGCGGCGAGGCCGAGGGTGCCGCGAGCCTCGACGTCGCCGTCGACGCCGCGGCCACCCTGACCACGGTGCTGGACGCGGTGGGGCTGCGCTATCCCCGGCTGGATCGCCGGATCCGCGACGAGCACGGCCAGGTGCGCCGTCACGTCAACGTCTTCGTGGGCGAGGACGAGTGCCGCCGGCTGTCCGGTGTCGCCACCGCGGTGCCCGACGGCGCCGAGGTGCGGGTCCTGCCATCGATAGCGGGCGGCTGACCGCGCGGCACGGATATACCCGGTAATGGCCCAACTGGTCATACCCTACTAACTGTAGGGTCATTAGGATTCGCCGCCATGGCGTACCGAAGATCCCGGGGGTTCGCGGCCCTGGCCCTGGCGAGCGGGCTGGTGGCGCTGTCGACGGTGGCGCTGTGGCGGCGCCGCCGGTTCGTGGCGATCACCGTGGACGGCATGAGCATGAGCCCGGCGCTGTACCCGGGCGACAAGGTGATGATCCGGCGCGGCATCAAGGGTCTGGACTCCGGCCGCATCGTCGTGGTGGCCCGCCCGAACTCGGTGTACGGCTGGAAGCAGGCCGAGCCGGCCACCGGCGACCTCGACGTCAGCCACTGGTTCATCAAGCGGGTGGCCGCCGTGGGCGGCGACCCCTACCCGCCACAGGTTCCCGGCGAGGGCACCGTCCCGTCTGGACACGTCATCGTGCTGGGCGACAACCAGCGCCACAGCGACGATTCCCGGCTCTACGGCCCCTGCCCGGTTGACCAGATCCTCGGCGTCAAGGTCGGCAGGGTGATCCGCTGACGTCGGGCCCCTTATAGGGCATAATCGCCCCCGTATCCGAATATCCCGGCGAGTCCGGTGGGGAATCCGAGACGGTGATGGGGGTGGCAGTCGTGGCGGCATCGCGTCTGTGGCAGACCAAGTCGATCGAGCAGACGATCGCCGATACCGACGAGCCCGGGCACCGGCTGAAACGCACCCTCGGCCCGCTCGACCTGACGGTCTTCGGCGTCGCGGTCGTGATCGGCGCCGGCGTCTTCACCGTGGCGGCCAGCACCGCCGGCGACAAGGCCGGCCCCGCCGTGATCCTGTCGTTCGTGCTCGCCGCGGTCGCCTGTGGACTGTCGGCGCTGTGTTACGCCGAGTTCGCCTCGACCGTCCCGGTGGCCGGCAGCGCCTACACCTACTCTTACGCGGTGTTCGGGGAGTTCATCGCCTGGATCATCGGCTGGGACCTGATTCTGGAGTTCGCCGTGGCCGCCGGCGCCGTCACCAAGGGCTGGTCGAGCTACCTCCAGCAGTGCCTGAGTCTGTTGGGCGCCAACCTGGCCACCACCGTCCAGGTCGCGGGGATCAGCGTCGACTGGGGCTCGCTGCTGCTGGTGGCGGCCCTGACGATCGTGCTGGCCACCGGCATCAAGCTGTCGGCGCGGGTCAGCACCGTCATCACCGCCATCAAGGTCACCGTGGTGCTGCTGGTCATCGTGGTCGGCCTGTTCTACATCACCCCCGGCAACTTCACGCCGTTCATCCCGCCCAGCCAGCCCGCCCCGCCGGGCTCCAGCGGACTGGACTCCACCCTGTTCGCGGTCATGCTCGGCGACGTCGGCACCAAGTACGGCTGGTTCGGCGTGCTGGCCGGTGCGTCCATCGTGTTCTTCGCGTTCATCGGCTTCGACATCGTCGCCACCACCGCCGAGGAGACCCGCAACCCGCAGCGCGACATGCCGCGCGGCATCATCGGCTCGCTGGCCGTGGTCACGGTGCTGTATCTGGGCACCGCGATCGTCATGACCGGCATGCAGAAGTACACGGCGCTGGCCACCAGGACCGATCCGAAGACCGGGGAACCCATCACCGCCAATCTCGCCACCGGCTTCACCGCCAAGGGCGTCGACTGGGCGGCCACCATCGTGTCCTTCGGGGCGCTGGCCGGCCTGACCACGGTGGTGCTGGTGCTGCTGCTCGGCCAGATCCGGGTGCTGTTCGCGATGTCCCGCGACCGGCTGATGCCCGGCTCCTGGTCGGTGACGGGCTCCGGCGGCACGCCGGTGCGCATGACCTACGGCATCGGGATCTTCGTGGCGATCCTTGCCACGTTCTTCCGCGCCGACAAGCTGGCCGAGATGGTGAATGTCGGCACCCTGTTCGCCTTCGTGCTGGTGTCGATCGGCGTGATCGTGATGCGACGGCGCCGCCCCGACCTGCGGCGCGGCTTCCGGGCGCCCTGGGTGCCGGTAGTGCCGATCCTGGCGGTGATCACCTGC